>DATMXV010000429.1:0-6238 GCA_035561335.1 Desulfitobacteriaceae bacterium | reverse complement strand
ATCTTATAAAGTGTTAAGTAACAACGGAAGAAAAGATTGGCTGGTTAAGAAACGGGTAAAAGGGGAAAGGAGTCTTTGTGGATATGGATACCAGGATTAAAATAACTGCTGTTACAGTTAAAGGTTATGTCTATCATATTGATACCAACCCGGTAGCAGGTCTGACCATTGCGATATCCGAAAAAAGTCTCAGGGAAAAAAATCTCATCGGCAGGGCAAAAACCGGGAAAACCGGGTATTATGAAATTAAACTTGACCCTGGAAGTTTTAAGCTGTCTCTGAACAATCCGGTTTTTCAGGTGGAGGTCCAAGAGAACAAGGAAAAAACCATTCTGGCTTCCGACTTGATTGAAGTCAAAGCTGCTGAGTATGAATTGAACTTCATTATTGATACCCCTGAACATATAGGTCTTTCCAGGTACCAGACGACCGGGGAATCAATAAAATCCCTGGTCGGCCAATTGCCCTATGCGGAAATTAAGGAAAATGCCGTGCAGAAAGATATTTCTTTCCTCTCCCTTCAGACAGGAAAGCCCGCCAAGGAACTGGCCCTTTATGTCAAAGCCCGGCAATTTTCCGAAAAAACAAATATTACTGCCGATGTTTATTATGCCCTTATGAAGATGGGATACCCCAGGGATCTGGAAGCTATCCTGCAAAACGAGAGGGAAGTTATCGCTAAAACATTGGATGAAGCCGCCGCCAGGAATATTATCGACAAAAAAATTATCCGGAATCGCAATACAATATTCAAACAAATGACTAACGCTCTGGCTGATATCGCTCTGGCCAAGAAGCTTCAGCAAGCGGAGACATCACTTGGTGATATTCTGGACCTGGCAATTGCGGACAAAAACGTGCAAAAAAAAGCTTTGGTTATTTATAACGAACATACGGGCACAATTAAAGATTACTGGAAAAAGCTCAAAAAAGAACTCGGGCGTGGCGGTCAGGATACTGTTACCAAAATGCAAAATGCCATAAGACTGGCCGCAGTTTCCGGTTGCCAGAAGGACCTGGTCGAATACCTGCTTCAAAATAAAAAGGTTATGGCAAATAACAGGTTGTCTGTTCTTGCCCAATGGGATGAAAATGATTGGCAAAGAACTATTAAACTGGTATCGGAAGAGAAGCAGGAACTCTGTGTACCTCCGGTAATTGAGGGCCGGGATGATGAGGAAAAAATTAATAAATATGCCGCCAAACTGACTGAAATTATGCACGCTTTATTTCCCACCTCAGCTTTTGCGGGCAAATTAAGCAAAGATACGAGTTCCAACAGCCCCTTCGCCCAAACAAAAGCTGATCTGAAAACCTTTTTCAATAATAATCCAGGCTTTGATTTCCGGTTTAATCCCACCTACACCCTTAAAAGCAAGCAGACTTCTTTTGATTTTTCCGGGGTTAGGGACAGAGAAGCTCTGGTTAAGGAAATGCAGTCAATCCAGCGGGTTTATAAACTAACTCCCAAGTATGAAGCAATTTCCGCTCTCAAAGCCGACGGTCTGGATTCCGCCTACAGGATCATCCAGACGCCTGTCACCGGCTATCTGAAATATGCTCCGGCTCTGGGCGGGGAAAGCGCTGTCGCGGAAATGTACGCTAAAGCTGAAAAAACTTATATGCAGTCTATGGAAATCATCGCCAGGCTTAATCCCGGGCTGAATCTGGCGCCCTATGTCGTGCCTTCCCTGAGTGAATCTGCGATCTCCGACCCTGATTTAAGAACCATGTTCGGCAGCCTGGAGCAGTGTGACTGCTGTCACTGCCGCACGGTTTACAGCCCTGCGGCCTATCTGGTGGATATCCTGAATTTTCTGCAGAAGAGGTCACCGGCCGGTGTTTTTAATGAATTTAAAAGAAGACGCGGCGATATCCTGAATATAGAGCTGACCTGTATAAATACAAACACCCCGCTGCCTTATGTTGATCTGGTCCTTGAACGTCTGGAAAAACTGATCTTAAACCGCCAGAATCCGGCTGTATCCCTGACTGCTTCTTATCAAACAACCGGTTTTGCCAATGAGCTTGCCGCTAACCCTGAACATTATAACGAGGATGCTTATACTGTTTTGAAAAAGGCTGTACACCCGGGGATCCTGCCCTTTAATTTACCGCTGGAAGAAGCAAGGGTATATCTGAACCACCTGGGGGTAAGCAGGGCGGAGCTTTTAAAAACCTTCTTTCCGGTAAATCCCTCAACCGATCCTAAGGATCCGGGGGATTATACCCTGGCCGCCGAACGTTTAGGTTTGACTCCGGAAGAAGCGGATATTATTACCAGTCAGACAACCGGTTCAACGGAAAGCGGCGTCAGCAGCGGAATCTGGAATTTCTATGGATTTAACAAAGGAAACGGCTTTACACCCATCCCGGACCCGGCCGATTCAGGGCTGACAATCACCGGTAACTGGTCTAATGTCCTTGCTAACAGGGTGGATGTCTTCTTACAGCAGACCGGACTCCAGTACCAGGACCTTTTGTACCTCCTGACCACCGATTTTATCAACCCGCTGACAGGTTCCGGTTCGCGCCGGATTGCCATCGTTTCCAAAGACCCGGACAGACCTGATACCTGTATTCTTAAGGATTTATACCTGAGAAACCTGAATACGACAGACCTGGGGAAGATCTATAAGTTCATCAGGCTCTGGAGGAAGCTGGGGCTTAGCATGTATGATTTGGATATCGTCCTGTGCTCTTTTGCCCTGCAGCTTAATTCTCCCCAGGATTTAGTTAAAATCTCCAACCTGGTTCTTTTAGCAAACCGGTTCAAACTAAACGTTAAGGAAATTGTCTCTTTCTTCTTTGAGATCAATACCAAACAGTACCGGGATTATGAACAGGACGGCCAACCCCTGATGCCATCCTTTTATGATAGCTTATTCAGGAACAAGGCGGTTATCAATCCTTTGGACAATGCCTATACGGATATTTTAAACGGGAGTTCAGTCAACTTTACCGATCACTTGGCCACAATCCTGGCTGCTTTGCAAATCAGCGGCAATGACCTGGCCATCCTGGCTCTCGATTTGGGTATCGATACATCTGGTAATACCCTTAACAAACCGGTTTTAGCCAATCTTTACCGAAACGCCCGCCTCTCCCGCTGTCTGGGACTTTCCCTGAAAGATTATCTTACAGCCAAATCCCTTATCGGCAGTAATCCTTTCAGCTCCCTGACATCTCTGATCGATTTCGAGAGTAAAGTGGAGACCCTGAAAACTTCAGGGTTCAGCCTTGCTCAACTGGATTACCTGCTGCGGCACATCTACACTGAGAGTACAGATGTTAAACCTCAGACCCAGACTAGCGCAACATTTCTGGCAGAACTGAGAAGTGAACTCAAAAAGGTGGACTTAAAGGTAACACCGGAAATGACGGCAGCGGAGATCGCCGCCGCCCAAAATACTGTCAATGAAGAGAGAAGAAAAATAGTTAAACAAAAATTTGCGGAGAAAATGAAAATTTCCACGGCAGCCTCCAGTCTGCTTCTCTCCGAGGCCCTGCTGAGTACCGCCAATCCCGGTATATTAATAATTGAAGATTTTCTTGATCTGTCCTACATAGCCGGTGATAATCAGCTGGAAATTGTCACAGCGGGAGCAGAAGCGGGAAAATCAGTGGCCTTCCCGGTTTTGTTTGCTGATTATCTGTTAATTGACAAAGTTGTAACTGTCTTAAAGGTCTTGAAAATAACTGATGAGGAAATGAAGTATATCCTGAAAAATTCCAGTGAATTTGGCATATTAACCTTGAAGGACCTGCCGGTGACACCTGCTGACAACGCTCACTTCAGCAAGTTTGAAAAGTTGATAAACCTGATTAAAGCCCGGGATATCCTGCCTTTCGGGACACCTGCTTTCTTTGAGATTTACAAAAACACTATCGATTCAACCGTCCCGCCTGCCGATGCTAAGGAACAATGGCTGAACAGGCTGGAGGAACGTACCCACTGGGGCAGTAACATCCAGGAACTTCTGGGACTAAAAAGCCAACTCAGCGGCGGCGGAATTTTGAAAACCAATTTTCCGGCAGATTATAAAAACGGCAGCCTGCTTTTGAAAGTCAAGGAATGCCTTAATCTGTTACGGCGCCTGGGCCTCACAGTACCCCAATTAAAGAAGTTAATCAGAAGCGACCTTGATGATGATTGTTCCTGTAACGTAAAAAATGCCGCCAAGTCAAAATATGATGAACAACAGTGGTATCTGCTTGCTAAACCTCTCCGGGATGAACTGCGGGAAAAACAGCGCCTGGCAATGGTGACTTATGTTGTTGCCCGTCCTGATAAAACCAAGCGTCAGATCTGGAAAAATACCGAAGAACTGTATGAGTACCTGCTGCTGGATGTGGAAATGACTCCTGTAATGGTTACCTCCCGGATTAAACAGGCCATCAGCAGCGTCCAGTTGTTTATCGACAGGGTATTGATGAACCTCGAGCATGCCAATATGGATAAAACGGCGCCGGCGCTCAAGCTTAATGCCGCCCAGGTCAAGGAATGGAAGGAATGGCGAAAACTTTACCGGATCTGGGAAGCCAACCGCAAGGTTTTCCTCTATCCCGAAAACTGGATCGAACCGGAACTGAGAGACGACAAATCGCCGTTTTATAAACAATTGGAAGCAACACTCCAGCAAAATGAACTGACTGCGGAAAATGTCGAGGACGCTTTCCTGGGATATCTGGAAAAGCTCGATTCCATCGCCAGACTGGAAATTAAGTCTCTGTATCACCAGAAGGACGTACAAAACGGGATCGATGTAATTCACGTTTTAGGAAGGACTTACAGTATTCCGCACAAATGCTATTACCGGAAATACAGTGATGGTGAATGGACAGCCTGGGAAAAAATCGACCTCGATATTGAGGGTGATCATGTAATTCCCATGGTCTGGAATCGCCGTCTGCATATCTTCTGGCTGATATATACGGAAAAGACAATCGAAAGTGATATCACACTCCCGGCTGAAAACCAGGCCCTGACTAAACCGCTGAAATACTGGCAGATCCAGCTGGCCTGGAGCGAATTTAAGAAAAATAAATGGACTGCCAAGAAAATGTCCAGGAACAGTATTGATTCCAGTGCCTTCCGGGAAAATGATATCAATTATATTAAAGATTGGACCTATTTCTGCAGCAGACCAACTAAAAAAATTATTAATGTCGGGGGACAGACAAAAGAAATAAACAGACTTCATCTGGTAGTAACCGAATATGCCAGACCACAGGTAAATCTCCCGTCAGTCAGATTTGTGTTTATCAACAGTAATACAGAACCTGAACCCGAATACTGTTTTGGAATTGACCGGCAGGTTTCCGCCCCAACCGGGACATCAATTAAGAACAGTATGTTCTGGGGCTATTCCGCCCTTAAGCGGGATGACGGTTATGCTCTCCAGACCCGGGACGTATACCCTCACTGGCACTCAACAATCCAGTGGAATGTCCTGGAATCCACAGGCAATACCTCAATCCTTGAAAATAGTCCTTATAGCCAATACAGTTTGGTGACAAAATCAGACTCCCTGATAAATCCCCTGGACGATTCATTTTTCATCCAGGATTCCCAGAATACCCTCTTTGCCCTTTATGAAAGGGAACTTGTGGAAGACAGTATCCAAATCCACGAGCCTGACGGTTCCCATATAGATATGATTGAGGACTTTTGGTGCCGCTGGTATTATGTGGAGGAACCGATTCCCATCCCTGAGCCCGGACCTGATCCTTACACAGACCCGTTATGGGATCCTTCCCGGGTGACTGTTGATAACCCGGCAGTGATCGTCGAAAACCCGGCGGATCCTGTTACGGCAATTTTTGAGAGGATTGCAGGCCGGGACGGCACCTATATGTTCCTTAACGGGGAAACCTACAAGGGCCCGGATGTAATGAAAAATGTCCCGGGCCAAATGGCCAATTATCAGCCGGCCGGAGGATATGGAGTATATACTGAGACCATGACGGCAAAATCAAATATTGTTAACACCGCGTCCGACACTCCGGTGAGCTACATTGATGAAAGTGCCGAAGTAATAGCGCAGCAAGGGGAAATCGTTCATGTCTATGGCCGGAATCCCTATACTGTCAAGCTTTACCATTATGAAGATCGTTATACTTTTTCCGCCCATTTTCATGCCCAGGTCCAGGAATTCATTAAAGAACTCAATTACCTGGGTGTCGAAGGCCTGCTCACCCGTTCCGTTCAATCCCCGCCGGATACCATGCATTTTGA
>DATMXV010000428.1:0-4878 GCA_035561335.1 Desulfitobacteriaceae bacterium | reverse complement strand
GTTAATATCTACAGTTAATAAAATATTCAGAAAGGGGAGTATTTTAATGAGTTCTTGGGAAAAAGATATTGACATTAACCAGGTAGTGGAGATCAGGACAAAAACCACCAACTATCTTGGGGTAGGGGCAATCAACAAGATCAATGATATTGCTGCTATTCTGAAAAACATGGGAATATCTAAAGTTATCGTAGTTACCGGTAAAGCAGCTTTTAAGACAACAGGGGCCTGGGATTATGTTACCAAAGCTTGTGAAACAAATAACATTTCTTACACCCTTTACAATGGGGTTACTCCTAACCCGACAGTTCAGCAGGTAGATGCAGCTACCAAACAAGCGCTTGATTTCGGGGCGACTGCTGTTTTGTCAATTGGCGGGGGAAGCCCGATTGACGCTGCCAAGAGTGTCGCGATCCTTATGGCCTATCCCGATAAGACCTGCACCGATCTGTATGAATTTAAATTTACTCCCGAAAAGGCTGTTCCGATCGTAACAATTAATCTTACGCATGGTACCGGGACTGAAGTTGACCGGTTTGCTGTTGTCAGTATCCCCGAGAAAGAGTACAAACCGGCTATTGCCTATGATGTTATTTATCCTCTTTATTCGATTGATGATCCGGCGCTGATGACAGGGCTTCCGGCTGATCAGACCGTGTTTGTTTCTGTTGACGCCATAAATCATGTAGTTGAAGCTTGTACAACGATAGTTACCAGTCCTTATTCCATAATGATGGGCAAAGAAACTGTCCGTTTGATTGCCAAATATCTTCCTTTGGCCAAGGCAAACCCTAAGGACCTGACAGCAAGATACTATCTGACATATGCCTCCATGATTGCCGGAATCTGCTTCGATAACGGTTTGTTGCACTATACCCATGCCCTGGAGCATCCTTTAAGCGGTGTTAAACCGGAACTTGCCCATGGGAATGGCCTGGCCCAGATCCTGCCTGCGGTTTTAAGACAGATCTATCCCGCTTCCAGCCGGATCCTGGCGGATGTCCTCTCGGCGATTGTTCCCGGGTTGCAAGGGGTGCCGGAAGAGACTGAAAAGGTCTGTGCAGGAGTGAAAAACTGGCTTACGGAAATGGGAATTGTCATGAGTCTTTCCGCTTTAGGTTTTACAGAGAAGGACCTGGACAAACTTACTGACCTGGCGTTTGAGACTCCGAGTCTGGACTTGCTCTTAAGTCTTGCTCCTGTGAAAGCGACAAAGGAAATTGTCAGGAAAATATATGCTGATTCATACTAAGCTTAAGAAGTTTTTATTAGAAATATAAATTTTTACTCTAAATTGATTTCTGTCTTATAAAAAAACCCAGGGGGACTAAGTATCCCCTTGGGTTTTTTCCTAACAGCAGGAATTATTAACGACGCTGGATCCAATATTGGATCCCCCTTAAAACGGCTTTTTACTTGAAATCATTAATTCTTTCAGCTAAAATTATATTAATATGTTTTGGCTCCTACCAGACTGAGGGTCCGGTAGGGCTTGTTCTTTTTAATTTATTTTCAAACTGCTTAAGTCAATGCTCTGAATTTAAAAAGAAGGGATTAATTAACGTAATTAGGAGGTAATACTATTATTCATTTGGAAATCCCCAATCTCGGCTCATTTAACCTGGAGGCTGCGGTTTTTGACTTTAACGGGACCCTGGCTTTGGACGGCCGGATTATCGGGCCGGTCAGGGCGCAGCTGCAAAGACTGGCAGTTGATCTGGAAATTCATGTCCTGACTTCCGATACTTTCAGGATGGCTGTGCAAGAGTGCCGGGGCTTGCCGGTCCGGCTCAGGATCCTGGAGAGTGAAAATCATACCAGGGAAAAGGCTGCTTATCTCGGGCAATTCGGCGGACGGCAGGTAGTTGCTGTCGGCAATGGCGCCAATGATCAGTTAATGCTGGAAGAAGCAGCTTTGGGTATTGCCGTGATCGGCCCTGAAGGGGCCGGCAGTAAAACAATTCTCAGTTCGGATTTGGTAGTCAATAATATTAATGAGGCAATTGACTTATTATTGAATCCCCGGAGAATTGTGGCCGGGTTAAGAAGATAATCCCAGACTGGTATTTGTCTGAATATTGGTCTGATATTAGACTGGAATTTGAGCACGGATTAATAATTTATTTTATAAAGGAAGAGGAAATGCCATGAGAAGTGATATTGTCAAAAAGGGTTCTACCAGATCCGCCCACCGGGCTTTGTTTTATGCGATGGGTTACTCCCCGGAAGATTTGGAGAAGCCCTTGATCGGGATCGTTAATTCATTTAATGAAATTATTCCCGGTCATATCCATTTGCGTGACCTAACCGAAGCTGTAAAACTGGGGGTAGCGTCCGCCGGCGGCACTCCGGTGGAATTTCCCTCGATCGGGATTTGCGATGGCATTGCCATGGGTCATGCCGGGATGAAATACCCCTTGGCCAGCCGGGAGTTGATTGCGGATTCGATTGAGGCGATGGCGATGGCCCACGGATTCGACGGCCTGGTTATGATTCCGAACTGTGACAAAATTATTCCCGGGATGCTAATGGCGGCCGCCCGTCTCAATCTGCCTTCTGTTCTGGTAAGCGGCGGGCCGATGCTTGCCGGGCGCTACCAGGGCAAGGACATCAGTGTCAGCCAAATGTTTGAAGCAGCCGGTGTTTACGAAGCCGGCAAGATCACCGCGGAAGAACTGCATACTATGGAAATGGCCGCTTGTCCGGGCTGCGGCTCATGTGCCGGGCTGTTCACGGCCAATACTATGAACTGTCTCACCGAAGCCCTGGGGATGGGACTCCCCGGCAACGGGACCATTCCGGCCGCCTATATGGGGGCCCGGCGGATACTGGCCAAAAAAGCCGGCGCGCTGGTTGTCGGCCTGGTGGAAAAGGATTTAAAACCCCTTGATATTTTAACGCCCCAGGCTTTTGAAAATGCAATTGCCGTGGATATGGGGATCGGCGGTTCTTCCAACAGTGTCCTGCACCTGACGGCGATCGCTTATGAGGCCGGGATTGAACTTCCTTTAGCCCTGTTCGAAGAGATCAGCGCCAAGGTAGCCTACATTACCAAACTCAGTCCCGGCGGTAGCCACCATTTGCAGGATTTGAATGAGGCCGGCGGGATCCCTGCTGTGATGAAGGAACTTTCCAAATTAGGAGTAATCCATACCGGCGCTCTGACTGTAAACGGTACAGTTGCCGCAAGAATCCGGGATTCCTTTATTAAAAGGCCGGACGTTATCCGCAGTGTCGAAGAACCTTACCGGAAAACGGGCGGGATCGCTGTCTTGAACGGGAACCTGGCCCCGGAGGGCGCGGTGATTAAAGAAAGCGCCGTCGCCGATGATATGCTGGTTTATCAGGGGCCGGCCAAGGTTTTTGATTCTGAGGAAGAGTGCATTGAGGCCATTATGGGGCAAAAGGTTAAAGACGGCGATGTCGTGGTTATTCGTTACGAAGGGCCAAAAGGCGGACCCGGCATGAGAGAAATGCTCAATCCTACGGCGGTAATAGCCGGTATGGGTTTACGGGTAGCCTTGCTGACTGACGGGCGTTTCAGCGGCGCTACGCGCGGGGCTTGTATCGGGCATGTTTCACCGGAGGCGATGGAGGGCGGACCGCTGGCCCTTCTCCGGGACAGCGACATCATTGCGATTGATATTCCCCAGCGCAAGCTTGAAGTTAAGCTCAGTCCGGAGGAACTGAAGCGGCGCCGGGAGGCCTGGGTGAAACCGGAACCCAAGGTAACTACTGGTTATCTGGCCCGCTATGCCAGGCTTGTCACTTCCGCCAACACCGGGGCGGTCTTAAAATAATATGATTTATGCTGAAAATAACTGACTCCTGCCGGAGCTTTAAAGCCGGGCAGGAGTCGCTTTTTAAGTTTTTTAAAAAATCTTTTAAAAAAAATCTACCTTCCTTTGCTGAAACAGCGCCGGTTTCGCCGGCCGCACCCTAACAGAGGAGGCAGATAACCAGTTGGACACAGAAAGTTTAGCACACAGGCAAGGGATTGTAAATAGAGGGAATGTATAATTAGGACTACTCCTTTTTCAGTCCATTTTCTTGAAGATGCCGGTCGATTAACTGCCGGGCAATAGTTGCCGGACCGGGAATCACCGGCAGCCGGTCCGGAAGGAACCATTGGGCGTCCAGGATTTCCCCCTTGTCAATTTTTATTTCCCCGCTTTCATACTCGGCAGTAAAACCTACCATTAGGGAATCGGGGAAGGGCCAGGGCTGGCTGGCGAAATATTTGATGTTTTTAACTTTCAGGCCCACTTCTTCGGCAACTTCCCTTTGCACACACTCTTCAAAAGTTTCCCCGGGATCAACAAAACCAGCCAGGACACTATAGAAGTTATTCTGGAAACGGCTTCCTCTGGCTAACAGGATCTCCGGTCCCCTGGAAACAGCCACGATAATTGCCGGGGAAATCCGAGTGTAACTGATAAAGCCGCAAGCAGGGCAGAGTTTGGCCCGTTCATCTGTTTTGATTTCTGTTTTTGTCCCGCAGCGCCCGCAATACTGGTGGGTCCGGTCCCAATGCATTATTTGATAAGCTTTGCCGATCAGGAAAAACAAACTCTCCGGGATCTGGCCGACTAACCGTCTTAAATTATAAAAGGCCAGCTCTTCCGGGATGAGCGTATCCGGGGCCAGTTCGGCAGTATAGTAAGCTTGCCCGTCCACCTGGCCGAGATAATGCTGACTGACCGGTTTTTCCAGGAGCTTCTTAATATTTATCTGTGGCAAAATAAACCGGCCGTTTTTCTCCCCGGCCAGGAATCGATTGTCTTTTAATAAAACCCCATATGCCGGGTCGTCAGCCCCCGCCTGGTAATTTAATTCGTAAAACACAGGACATCCTCTTTTCTCTGTTTGAATTATAGC
>DATMXV010000427.1:0-2579 GCA_035561335.1 Desulfitobacteriaceae bacterium | reverse complement strand
ATTAAAATAAATTCCAATGATTAAGCATCCATATCAATCCCAAAACAGCCAGCGTAAATATACTATAATGCACCCGGGTAATCCGCCCCCAAAATCCCTTCCACCAGGCAACCACCGTAAAAGGCACCAGCAAACAACCAAACAACCATATAAGTGTTGGTATAAAATCAAGTAATGGCGTTCCTTCTACAGGCATATATGCTTCTTTTGGTAATTGGTATATAGGATCAATGCCTGAAGAAAACAGGCCGGCGAATAAAATCAGGATGGTGATACTCGTACAGATTCCAACCCAAAGAGCGATGCCAGACAACCCGGAGCTTTTATTTTTTCCCCTTTTAAACCAACCTAATATCATTGTGATTATCCAGTAAATAAGCGAACTTATTATGATTAATATAATGATTATCGCAGCTAATGCTGTAAAATTCATAGTTGAATAAAATGGAGCTTTCGAATATGTCATAGGGCCATCTGTGGTCAGCATTATTCTACCGAAGGGATCTATTTTGAAAATAATTTTTTGAAATGGGCCAAAGTAATCCTGAGTTCTTCCTTCTCTAAGGTTCTGATACATACCAGGCTCAATTTCAACAAATTTATTTGTTTCTCCGCCATTAGTTACCAGAAGATATCCATCTTCATTCACATCAACATTAATAATACCCCCAGCCAATATGCCGGCAATTTTCTCATCAGTAGTAACACTTTTCCGGTTCATCTGGTATTCACCTGTATACTTTTTAGCCCTTTCCCGGCTGCCTTCGCTAGGTACTCCCTTTATTTGAGCTGTAATTGGATAGTAAAAATCCATATACTCTTGAAAAACCTCGGAATGAAGAAGATGATTACCACCACTGTAGGAAATAAAAATTCCTGTATTCACTTCCGGCGCCAAGTAAAGACCTGTGTTATAGAGCATAGTACTTCCACCATGAAAGAGCACCTCTTTGTCATTAAAGGCCCCCTCCATGAATCCAAGAGTCATGGCTCCTAACTTCGTGTCATAGATAAAGTGCCGCTTATGCATTTCTTTTACTGTTTCTTCCTTAAGGATTCGTCCTCTACTATAAGCACCATCAGATAAATGGGCTATCATAAAATTGGCCATATCTGAGGCGGTACTGCTCATACTGCCTGCCGGTTCGAGCATAATGTATTCGAAGCTTGCTTCAGCATATGACCCATTGATAAATCTGTAGGGTTTAGCAATACGAGCAGGCGAGTCTAATGTTGGAGGTTGCCGGTAGGTACTATTATTCATATTCAATGGCGTAAAAATATTTTTTTCAACATAATCTGAAAAGGGGTGACCTGATAATCTTTCTACAATATAACCTGCCAAAGCAGTACCATAATTTGAATAGGCAGCAACTTCACCAGCGGGAAATATCCTTACAGGCTGGTAGTTCTTTATATATTCATTCAGAGGCAGAAGTTCATCTTCCGTAAGCCTGAAAAGCATATCGGGGTGATCTTCAAAGCCTGGTGTGTGGGTCATCAAATGGGTCATTGTTATCGGTTCTGCTATAGTTTTTTGGAGGGGTTTTTCAAGCTGTGGTGATATTTCAAAATCCAAATATCTATTAATATCGGTGTTTAGATCGAGCTTGCCCGCTTCAACAAGCTGCATTACTGCAGTCCAGGTAATTAATTTGGAAGTAGAACCAATACGAAAAAGGGTAGTGTCGGCATCAACCGGGATATTATTCTCAATATCTGCCAAGCCGAATCCTTTCTTATATACAATTTCACCATCCTTCACAACCGATACGGTTGCATTGGGAATATGATATTTCTCCAGCTTGGATTTCATTGTATTGTCAAAAAAGGCTTCTAAGCTAGTATCTTGAATGTTGTTTGCAGAAGCAACCGTTGCAGATAAGGCTAAAACCATGATTACCAAACAACTAACGAACGTATGATATTTTATCCTTTTAAACATTTTCTCACCCCATCTCGATTTTTTACTTTAATAGACTTTTACTTAACCGGGCGGATAGTATTACATCATTAGCCGCACTTGATAATAAATCCATCAAATCCTGTATTTCATAATCTTTGGGCAGTAAGCCGTTGGCAACCATTACCGAGAGGCCTAATTGAAATATCTTCATTTTTAATAAAATAGCTTTTAACTCATCCACTGTGAAACCTTCCAACTCAGGGTCCTTTTTCATCTGTTCAATCAAAGCCGGTATTATTTTCTCATCATAGACTTTTATGCGGCTATTATTTTTCATGACTAAATCTCTGAAAATTGCGCTGTATTCCGAGGCAAACCGTAGACTTGCCCTCCCTATATCATAAAATTGGTTTCCTGAACTTTCTTCGCTTAAAAGCCGTTGACTAACACTTATTATCCTCTCTATTAAAGCTTCATTCAGTTCATCAACGTTTTTAAAATTTACGTAGATGGGGGCTACAGAACTGCCCATTTGTTCTGCAATTTTTCTCATGGTTATACCGTCAATTCCTTCTGTTTTAGCTATTTCAAAGGCTACATCAATTATTTGCTCCTTGGTAAATTTAACATTAGGTCCCATAGTAACGCCTCCTTTGAATAACATATATTATAT
>DATMXV010000426.1:0-4250 GCA_035561335.1 Desulfitobacteriaceae bacterium | reverse complement strand
GAGACAGTAATTATGGTCATAATAAAGGAGATATAATTCTCAAGGAAGTAGCCTATCAAATTAATTCTGCCGTAAAGAATTCCAACATGGATTTTGCCGCCCGCTGGGGAGGAGAAGAATTTATTTATATCGCTTTTAATACTGATGAAGAAGAAATCAGAAAAATTGCGGAAACAATCAGGGAGAAAGTCTTTGCCCTTAAAATTCCGCACAAATTTTCCAACACCAGCAGTTTTGTTACTGTAAGCATCGGTACTTGTACAATTGAGATCAAAGATCAGTCTGATATTGGCAAAGGTATCGATTTGGCAGATAAAGCTTTATATCTGGCGAAAACAAGCGGACGAAACTGCGTGAAAAGTATATCCGGTGATCTGAATAATAATTGAGCTCTTAAAATATAATAATTCAAATTATCAAATCTCGCCGGGAGGAAACAATGTTTAAGAAAATAGCAGGCATATTTTTTTTGCTGCTTTTGATTTTCCTTTTTTGGAATAATGAATTTCTCTGGACCGGTTTAAAGAACCTGACGCAGGCTCAGCTATTCCGACAGTTGATAGATTCGCAAGAACTTTTGCCTAATGATAAGGTTATTCCTAAAGTAATTAATCAACCGCTTCCGTCCGAAGCGAAAAAGTTAAGTTCAGAGGATATCAGGAAAGTTGAACGTGTCGTTTTAGATCTGATTAATCAGGACCGCCAAAAAAACGGGTTGTCACCGGTTGTTTGGGATGAGACAGCTGCCAATGCCGCCCGTCAGCATGTCCAGGAAGAAACCGATTATGGTTATATCAGTCATTGGGGAATGGACGGTTCGAAGCCTCAGCTTCGTTACACACGGGGGGGAGGATTAGATGCGGTCAGTGAAAACGAGAGTGTTACTTTATGGTTACAAGGCGGTTTTGCAGGGGTATCAGTAAGCGAATTGCAAAAAATAGTCAGTGAACATGAAACAGCTATGCTAAATGAGCAACCTCCTAATGACGGACATCGAAAAAATATTCTGGATGTTCATCATACAGGTGTGGGAGTGGCAATTGCAATCGGTAAATACGGGATAGCAATGGCCCAGGAATTTACAAATCACTATGTTGTGATGGAACCTGTCCCCTTAAGTGCCTCACCGGGGTCCCAAATCAAGCTTAGCGGCCGGATCCTGCCTGGTTACCAATTAACCGGAATCTATGCGGTCTGGGAGAAAACTCCTGCTCCTATGACCAGAGAAGAATTAATGCAAACAGAATCATATTCAGATCCGCCGTTCGACAACTTGCATTTTTTTGCCGGACCAAATGGAGACCGTTATTATATGACAATCGGTTCCCAAAAAATATTTGGCCAAAATGTCAAGGTAGACGGGGCGGGAAACTTTTCCCTGGCTGTTCCTTTAATTAACAAGCAGGCTTTGGATTATATTTCAGTTGAGGTTGCCCCCAAAAATAATCTGAATGATAAGTTCTATGCCGCTCAATTTGTCTTAAGTGTTAAATAATCAGGCAAGTTACATCGGACAAAGTTTTACCTGGCCCCAGACAGCCAATTGATCATCCATAATCACCACGGCGCCCGTTACTCCGGGAATTCCGGAAGCCAGGCTTATTGCCTTGGCAACATCTTCCTTAACTTGGACCAGGTTTCCCGCGGCGGTAGCGGCAGCATCGGCTAAAGGAACGGAAGGGGAAAGAATCACAACAGCATCGGCCTTGCCCAGGCTCAAAGAAGGACCAACTCGCCCGGAAGATGTGCATATCCCCAAGGGGCTTTGGTTGGGGCGGACTTCCAGGGCAATCCGGTTGGAAAGGGGAGACTTGCCGGCAAAAATCCCCACAGTACGTACCCTGTTGGTGCGAAGGTAGATATCACCGCCATTTTCCACAATCACATCGCGGGATCTTTTGGCCAGCGCTTTGCCTACCCAGGCTGCCATGGCGCCTGCTACAGCGGCCATAGGCCCCACTCCGGCCAACTCTGCGGCCCCGGCCATTTCCTGAACGAGCACCGGGGCCTCAGGTAACAAAGGATGAGGTGTTAAGGCTTTGAGAAATTGGGGATCACGCTTAATATATTCTTCCAGTGGTTGACGGCCGGCCCGGATTAAATCTTCCACCCACTTGATTAATTCCGGGGAGAAGCGGTCTTGGCGGACTCCTATATCCAGGTCTGTTTCTTTAACGGCAACCTGGAAATGGACCAGGTCCTCCTGCCGGTGCCATTCCCGGTATGATCGTTCCAAGTATTCCAATTACAGGCTAACCTCCATGGCCCTTACAGGGCAAACTTTAATACATAACTCACATACTACGCATTCATCCCCGTTAAAACTTACCTCCATTGAGGGCCGTTCCAGTTTAAGGGCGGCTGTAGGACAAATTGCCGTACAGGCGCCGCACATAACGCATTTATCTTCATTACGGATAATTTCCCTGTTCAGATCTTCAATTGTTACTCCCAGTTGGCGCAGATAATCCAGTCCCCGGGCACTTTGCTCACCTTCGACTTCCAAAACCATTGTGCCCTCTTTTTGCGGGTTGACATTGGCTTTCACAATATTAATTACCAGATCAAAGTCTTTAACCAAACGGTAGATCATCGGTTTATCCGAAGTTTCCGCATTAAAATGTAGTACGATCCTTTTCGGAGACATGCAAACACTCCTTCCTGAAAGCAGCAGTCATCAGTTTTTCAGATTCTTGAAAGCAGTGGTCATCAGCTTTTCAGAGTATTGGATTTACGCCCGGCGGCAGGAGACGGTAATAATTGAACCGGTTCGCTGATAAAAAATTGGCGTTCCAGGATCCAATTCTTGAGGATGGAGGCAATCTCCCTGGCTCTGGGCAAACTGGAGAGAGGAGCAGTAATAACTTTTTGGCCGTTGACAGTAATTTGACCGGAGTTCAGGTCAGCATAACTGACAAAACCAAGATTGCCTGGTTTCATATTAGGGTAATTTTCCCCATAATCTACGATCGGAGCAAATAATTCTTCATCTGTAGCAGCGGCGAATCTGGCGATTTCTTCATTTAAGATGGGAATAGGCACCCCGATTCCCACACTAAGAGTAGCGCCATAACCAAGGTAGCTTGTTCCAACCAGCCAGCGCGGGCTCATTTGTTTCAAATCACCGATTACAGCCAGGGTCCCGCCGGCCGGGCCCCGATTCTCGCCGTCGACTGACTGGATTGCCGGAAAGTGCTGGGTACCGTGCCAGGCAACGTAGCCAATCCCGCCTCCCAAAAAGATGCGCGTTCCGATCCCAATTGTCTGAAAGTAAGGGTCTTTCAGGAGCGGGCTGAGCTGCCCGGAAGTAGAATAGTGGGCGTTGCCAAGCTGGGGTTTGAGCATGCCCATATAGGTATAGATTATTCTGTCAGTAAGATTGACAGCACAGTTATAATTCTGATAAGCATTACGGGGGTTGAATAAAGTGGCTTCATTGATTGAATCGATCGTAATAGTAGTTTCGATTTCCCGGCGCGGATAACAGTCCGTACCGTAAGCCAGCGCTTTCATTCTGATTGGTTTACGGGCAACCAGGTCCTGGATCACATGTCCGCCGCCATACCGAAACTCACCGGGATATTTATTGTTCAAGGGATCATCTTCCGGTACTTCTGTGGCCCCGATATAGGCGTCAACTGCCGCTAAGCCTGAATAAGCCGGGACGCCGTTAAGCCAGACTTTTTGCATTTTCATGCGCGGAGTAGTATGTCCAAGGGAGAGAAAGGCGCCGGAGGAGCACATTGGGGCAAAAGTGCCGGTCGTTACAACATCTACTTCCCGGGTAGCCTGGCTCAGGCCTTTCTCTTTAACAATAGCAATTAGTTCGTCGGCCGTGACAACCACAGCCTGACCTTCCTTGATTTTGGCATTGATTTCAGCGTAAGTCTTTTCAACACCCATATGTTGGTCCTCCTTCAGCGATGTTTATAGGCCTTATAAAATAGAAAAACCTCTTCCTGACAGAAGAGGCAGTCCGCTTTCTACCCCTCTTATCTGTCAGAAGATTACTCTCCTGCAGGAATTAGCACCATACTCAAAATGTACCGGGAGTTAACCTTTGGTACAGAGCGGGTTGCCGGGTTTCATCGGGCCAGTCCCTCCACCACTCCGGATAAGAGATATTATTTTGAGTTTAGCAGTTGTTTGAAAGCATGTCAAGGGCAAGGGTTTTCCATAAAGATATTGACAACAATTTTAACGACTGGTATATTAAACATAACAGTTGGTATGTTCGGTAAACCATTAAT
>DATMXV010000425.1:0-2214 GCA_035561335.1 Desulfitobacteriaceae bacterium | reverse complement strand
ATATTAAAGGATTTGTTCTGCAACAACAGATTTATGATGCTGCCCTGAAGGAAATCAGGACCAAGCTTGAAATCCTTGAAGCTGAATTTCAGGTAATGTATGATCATAATCCTATTCATCATATGGAATATCGTTTAAAGTCACCGGAAAGTATTATTGAAAAGCTGAATAAAAGAAAGCTGGAAATCAGCCTTGCTTCTATCCGGGAAAATTTTAACGATGTCGCAGGAGTACGGGTAATTTGTAATTACCTGGATGATATCTTTTACATTGCGGATTTACTGATTAATCAGGACAATATTAATTTGCTCGAAAAGCGGGATTATATTACGCGTCCCAAGAAAAACGGCTACAGAAGCCTGCATCTTATTGTTGAGGTGCCTGTATATTTGGCAAAAATAACCGAGAGAGTTCCGGTGGAAATACAAATAAGGACCATAGCAATGGATTTTTGGGCAAGTCTTGAGCATCAGCTTAAATATAAATCCCCCAATACCGTGTCCGATAATCTTCACCAGCGTCTGAGGAATTGTGCGGAATCAATCACCTTGCTCGATTCAGAGATGCAATATATTTTCAGGGAGATGAAATCAGAGAGACGGGGCCTGTCAACAAATAGTTCATAATTTAAATCTTTGCCGGCGGTCTTCTTTATAACATTATTATGTTTAGTGTAACTATGTTTCGGGCAGCCTGGGTGCTTTGCAGGTTGCATTTTTTATGCCCTTATCCTGTTAACTTGTTTTATAAAGAAGGGTATTTGGGGATAACTTTTAAAGAAAGGGATGGAAGTTTCGGTTTTTCAAGAAGGTAATCTTAGCTGCCGACTCGAAAAAATAAGGAAACGTAATTTGGAAGGATTTTTTAGTGACATGACTAAAGAGTGGAAGAAGAATATCATACTTTTTTTAGCAAGCCAGACTATATCGTTGTTTGGGTCTTCCTTGGTTCAATATGCAATAATGTGGTATATCACCTTGGAAACGCAGTCCGGAGTGATGATGACTATTTCAATAATTTGTGGGTTTCTGCCTACTTTTTTTCTGTCTCCGTTTGCCGGTGTATGGGCGGACCGTTATAATCGAAAAATGCTTATTATTCTGTCAGATTTATTAATTGCTGTTTCAACACTTATCCTGGCTGTTCTGTTTTTTATAGGATATGAGATGTTGTGGCTTCTCTTTTTGATGTCTGCTGTGCGTTCCCTGGGAGCGGCTGTTCAAATGCCGGCGGTAGGGGCTTTTCTGCCACAACTGGTACCGGAAGACAGGCTTACTCAGATAAATGCAACGAACGGAAGCATCCAGTCTGTGGTTACGCTGTTATCCCCTATGCTTAGTGGCGCGCTTCTAATTTTTACGGCCATCGAAACAATATTTCTGATCGATGTTGTTACAGCAGCAATAGCGATTTTAATCCTATTTCTGTTTTTGCATGTCCCGGCCCATGCAAAGGCCAGGGAAAAGCAAACAGTAAGCTATTTATCCGATATGCGGGAAGGGATTACTTATATCAAAAAACATGGGTATCTTAAGCAATTCTTTCTTTTTTGTGCGTTCTTTTTCATATTAGTTGCCCCTGTTGCATTTTTGACCCCGCTTCAAGTCACCCGTAGTTTTGGCAATGATGTCTGGCGGCTTACGGCAATTGAAATTGCTTTTTCACTGGGAATGATTATAGGCGGAATTATCATGGCTTCCTGGGGTGGTTTCAAAAACAAAATTCATACTATGACTTTGGCAAGCCTTTTAACCGGGGTTTGTACCTTTGTCCTGGGGGTTGTCCCAATATTTTCGGTCTATCTTGTTATTATGGGGATAGCAGGAATTACAATGCCGGTTTTTAATACACCCTCCACGGTATTGCTTCAGGAGAAGGTAGACCCGGATTTTCTGGGCAGAATATTTGGTGTTTTAACAATGATCTTAAGTTCGATGATGCCCCTGGGAATGCTGGTGTTTGGCCCAATAGCCGATTTCATTAAAATAGAATGGCTGCTGCTGGGAACCGGACTGCTTTTATTTATTCAAGGGTTTTTCCTCATTGGTAGTAAGGTTTTGCTTGAGGCTGGAAAGCCGGTTTTAAAACCTTAAGCCACATTTAATTTTGCCTAATAACAGACCGAAAGCAGTTTCTTATACCGGTTCTGTTAAAAACAGATGTTGAAAACCAGATACTTATAGTATAAAATTACACCATAAGAGAATATTATAT
>DATMXV010000424.1:0-2836 GCA_035561335.1 Desulfitobacteriaceae bacterium | reverse complement strand
GTTTAGTAAACTATAAATCAAAAGGAGGCAGGAGAAAAAAATGGTTAGACCTTATGTCAATTCCGATAAAACCGAAACAAACAAAGCCCTTAATATTGGCAACCTTACCCCGATTGAAAAAGAAAATCTGGATAGGGTAATAGCTAAGATAAAGGACCTGGACCCGGTAGGCGCCCGGAACTGGAATCCCGACCGCCAGGTAATTGCACAGATCAAACAATTGGAGTTCGGACCCAGGCTTAGTGCTATTAGGGAAGAGCTCAGAAACACCCTCCCAGTCTTAAAGATTAAAGACAGAGCCAAACCGGTCTTGGAAAGTTATAAGGAAACTGAAGGCGAAGACCAGGGCCTCAGACAATGTAAAGCCCTGGCCAGGGTTTTAAGAGAGATCCCGGTAGTAATCAGGGATAACGAATTAATCGTTGGTTCCCTTACCAAAGAAGTCAGAGGCGCCCTGTGGTTCCCGGAAATCGTTGACTGGCTGATTGATGAAATAGACACTATCAGTACCAGGCCCTGGAACCCATTTATTGTCCCTGACGAAGAAAGACAATATTACTTAGAAGAAGTCCATCCATACTTTAAAGACCGGGCCAGCTTGAGCAGAGTCTTGAAAACCCTACCGGATGAAGTCAAAGAAAAAGCCAATGCCGGTTTATATTCCAACGGTATTTCCCAGGAAGGCCACGTCGGCCATCAGATCGTTGTCGACCGCGTGCGCTTACTGAAGGGCATCAAAGGCTATAAGGAAGAAACTCTGGCACTCATGGAAAAAGCCGATAAATACGACCCGCTCTATCCGGAAAAGCTTCTATTCTGGAAAGGCATCATTATTGTCTGTGACGCCATTAAGGACTTTGCCCACAGGTATGCCGACGAAGCCCGCAGGATGGCGAAAGTCGAAAAAGACGTCAAGAGAAAAGCCGAACTGGAAAAAATCGCCGAGATCTGCGAATGGGTACCCTGGAATGCCCCGCGTACCTTCCATGAAGCCCTGCAGTCCGCCTGGTTCTTCCACATAGTCTACTACTTTGAAACCAATATGACAGCCCAATCCCCGGGCAGGATTGACCAAAAATTCTATTCCTGGTTCAAAAAAGAAGTTGTCGACGCCAAAACCCTCTCCCTGGATGAGGCCAAAGAACTGCTGGGCTGCTACTGGCTGAAAATCGCCGCCACCCAGAAGATCAATTCCGAAATGGAATCCAGGTGGCGGACCGGCAACCAGATGTTTCAGAATATCGGCCTGGGCGGCACCGACAAATACGGTAAGAGCGCAGTCAATGAGCTCAGCTACCTGGGATTGAAGATTGAACAATACTGCCATCTTGACCAACCTAATGTCGGCGTCCTGGTTGACGAAGGCGTACCCAATGATTTCCTGGAAGAAGCATCTAAAGTTGTCAAGACCGGAGGCGGCAAACCGCAGTTCATCGGGATGAAGCCCAGAGTCAAGCACTTTATGGAAGTAGCCGGTTTCCCGGAAGAAATCGCTATGGATTATGATTCTGTCTGCTGTGACTTTATCTGGTACCAGTACTATCCGCACTATGAGCATACTGCTGATATTGTTCCGGGCAAAGCAATGGAACTGGCCCTCAACAATGGTGTGGAACGCCGCAGCGGCCGGCAGATTGGACCGAAGACCGGTGACCCAAGAGAATTTAAATCTGTTGCTGAAGTCTTTGAAGCCTGGAAAGCCCAATTAGCCTTTGCCATTGAATCCACCTGTATCTACTGCAATACCATTCATAAGATTTGGAAAGAATGGCTGCGTACTCCTTATACCTCTATGTTGCAGGGTACCTGCATGGAAGACGGCGCAGATATCGGCAACGGCGGTTCCGGCGGTTTCACCCCGCATTCCTCTACATCCATTGGCGCTGTCAATGTTATCAATTCCCTGGCAGCCCTGGAGAAGGTAGTATTCAACGAGAAAAAAGCTACCATGGCTGAAGTGATCGACGCCCTCGACAAGAACTTCGAAGGCTGTGACGAATTGCAAAAGCTGTTGTATGATACCCCGAAGTACGGCAATGATGATGACTTTGTTGATAAATGGATTCGTCCCTGTGAATACTTTACAATCAATCAATACCTCAAATATCCGGCCCGCTCCGGCAGGAACCGGAAGCACCCGGGCTGGCTGCACATCTCCGCCGGTGTAGTATTCGGCGGTATGACAGGAGCTACGCCGGACGGCAGATATGCCGGTATGCCTTTTGCTGAAGGCGGAATTTCACCTTACCAGGGAACAGATACCCATGGACCATTAGGTTCAATGCGTACGGCATCTAAATGGGATTATGTTGCCATGCTGAACTGTGTTTACAATCAAAGATATCATCCTACAGCCCTGAACAGCGACGAGGATGTTTCCAAGTTCACCACCCTGGTTAAGACCTACCTGGATAACATGGGTCCGGAAGGAAATGGGGCCCAACACGTACAAGTTAACGTAGTATCTTCCGAAACCTTGAAGGCAGCCCAAAAGAATCCGGAAAAATTCCGTGATTTGACCATCAGGGTGGCAGGCTATACTGCTTACTTTACGGAAATTGCCAAAGACCTCCAGGATGACCTGATTGCCAGAACAGAGTTTGAAGAAGTCAGCGACGTAAGCTGCTAACAAAAAAAAGCCGGAGTTCCCTGCCGGGGAACTCCGGCACTTAATATTTATTATTGCCCCTCTTAATGGTTGCTGAACTAAAGTTGATATCCAAATATGGATAGGGGAGGAGGCAAAAGAAAAATATTAAAGGCATTAAGTTTTTTGGAAGGAGAAAAATAATGAAAGATTTAATAAAAAAAATAGTTAACCTTGAATGGATAGAAT
>DATMXV010000423.1:0-2759 GCA_035561335.1 Desulfitobacteriaceae bacterium | reverse complement strand
CCCTGAAATAATTGTATACTATATAAATTTATTTAATATAGTACCAAAAATATTTTATAATAGGATCACATAACCAGGTGTATCAACTCAGGAATTCATAATGATGAATCAAACCTTTTTAAAAAGGAGAGTTGATCTGGCTAAAGGTCGTATTAAATAGACGGTATTGACCAAAAGGATACTATCCTGTGGTCAGTAACAGGTTTTGAGTTATAGAAGCCAAAACTTCTAGTTTCCGGCCACCTCCAGTGACTAATCCCTATAGTGATTGGAGAGTGGATACTCTGTGTGCAACGTGTCCGCCCCACTAAATCGCAGAGAACCGAATTGGATAGGTTCGACAAATATTACGCAGACGTAATAAGAATCTGAATACCCGTATAGAGCCGACCTGATCAGGGAATTCTGTTGAAGAATTCTAAAATCCCTACCTGATTAGATTAGTTCGGAAAAGTAAGTATTACGAGTACGTAATATGGAATTTTGAGATATATTTGGGAAAGAAGTACCTTACTTTATGGTTTTTAATTTCACTTAAATCCCTATAAAAATCCAACCCAAAGGTGATACGATGCAAAAAAGACAACTAGGAACCCTATTCCTGGTAACATGCCTTATTTTAACAACCGTACCGGCTGCGTTAGGCGCTCAGAGTACAAAGGTGGTAACTGTTGCCGGAGATGGAAGTGGAGACTACAATTGTGATGGAAAAGCCGATGATGTCCAGATTAACCAGGCGCTTGAATTTGCTGCACAGAACCCGGGCACAACTGTCCACCTTAAAGGCCCATTTACATATGATATAAGCGATTCTCTTCGCATCGGCAGTAACACCGTCCTTGAAGGAGATTCAGGTACAAAAATTAAGCTTGCTAAAGGACTACCAGTCTGGGGTGGGCGTGAGAGCAGTATTGCAGAAAAGAAAGCAATGATTATGATTAGAGGCAGTTCTGCAAGCGATGTTACAATAAGAAACATAATTGTTGATGGCAGCCAGTCCGACTATTATTCTGGTGTCAGGCTCGGAACCTCCTGCTATAACATGGCAACTTTAATAGGTGTAGATGGTCTGACAATTCAGAACGTTACATTCCAAAACGGAACTAATGATGCCATGCTTATTTCAAAATCCAGCAGCGTAGTGATAGATTCCGTAACTGTTAACAAATGTGGACATGACGGTATATATGCCTATCATGTAAACGGCATTACAGTTAAGAATTGTAACTTTATTAACCGGACTAATTCGTCCGTTCGGTTCGATTCAGTTACCGACGGGGTCATGAAAAACAACGAATGTACTACATCTGGCGGTGGATATGCAGGTTTGGAATTACAGGGAACCCTTAAGAACATAGAAGCCTCTGGCAACTATTTCCATGACTTGCCTGCCCCTGCAGTAGTGCACTTAAACACAAAAGAAACTAATGTAAATATCCACGATAACAGAATTGAAAACTGTGGATAAGAATTTTTCCTAATTGGAAAACTCTCAGTTCATTAACTGAGATTAAATCCAATTTATTTTCTGAATATATTAAGATCAGGGGTTTAAAATTGGCTATTTTGCAGTGGACTTCTGGATTTCCATGATTCTTGTACCAAGGACCTCTTGATATCTAGCTTTTTTACATCTCGATCAACAGTATCTCTTTTAATGCTCGTTTTTGTTTCAACCAGTTACTTTTGTTTCAAAACACTGACTCTTATAATAGGTCGGCTTCTCAACAACTTATTGATTAACTTTTCGGTGAGGGGACTTTTAACACACTCTTGATTGGCATGGCAATTTATCCTGAAAAATGAAAATACTATCCTTGGACCCGGGATTATCTGCTTATTCCCTTTTCTGACCGCGTTTACAGAAAACTTAATCTATAAAGGAAAAAAATTAATAAATTATAGCATAAAAATACTCAGGCATAAAATTATTTGTCCGAAAGACATACCAGCCTACAAATATATTTGTTTATATACGTAACTTTACTTATAATTCGGAGGGGGACATGCAAGAAACCGAAGCCAAACAGATACGGATTCTCGGAATTTCCGGAAGTCCCAGGAATATGGCAACTGATTTTCTGGTTCGGGAAGCGCTAAAGATTGCAGCGGAAAAATATGGCGCGGAAACAGATTACTTTTCCGCCAAAGGAAAAAAGCTGAACTTTTGCATCCACTGCGACTTCTGCATAAGAACAAAGGAAGGCTGTATTCACAAGGATGATATTTCAGCCGAGCTCTACGACAAAATGATCTGGGCAGACGCCTGGATTATTGGAACTCCGGTTTATCAGGGAACATTGAGCGCTCAGACCAAAACAATAATGGATAGGTGCAGAGCCATAGTTGCCAAAAACCCAAAGATTTTTTTGAATAAAGTCGGGATGGGCATTGCAGATGGAGGAGACAGAGTAGGAGGACAGGAACCTGCAATCCAGACGATCCTGAATTTTTATGTTATCAATGAAATGATACCTGTGGGTGGCGGCTCTTTCGGAGCTAACCTTGGGGGGACGTTCTGGTCAAAGGACAAAGGGGCAGAAGGTGTCTCCGAAGATTCCGAAGGCATGAGAAGTCTTAGAAGAACCCTAAAAAAGCTTGTCCAGGCAACTCAACTTGTAAAAAAAGCTTCTTCAGGAATGGAATCCAAATCCCAATCGTTTGAAACGCAAACAGAAGAAGGCAAATAACATAAACTTTGGAAGATGGATTTTCAGGGTTCAGGTTAATCAGGAAGAGAAATAATTCCATTATTTGTC
>DATMXV010000422.1:0-2563 GCA_035561335.1 Desulfitobacteriaceae bacterium | reverse complement strand
AGATAATATAGCTGTTGTTAATTGTTAAGTTATCCAAAAAATAAACTCAAAAACCTAAGCATTCCCCAACAAGTATTACTTTGATCCGGCCTTTAGTCATAGAATAACTGGTAATTACAAGCTGGCTGCAGGCCCCTTCAGCTGATTTGGCAAGTTCATCAAAAGAAGAGTAGTCCTGCTTTAATATAAGCATGGTCAGCGGCGCGGCATAGTTCTTGACCCGAAGTATAGCCGCATCTAAACTCGGCTCTATTTTGTTGAGTCCTGCAATTACTATGACATTTTTCGGGCCAAAGATAAGCGCAGCCACCCTGTTGCCATAGCCATCTATGTTTACCAGTTCGCCGGCAGCCGATATAGCATTGGAACTCATTAAAAAGTAATCAGCGCTTAATGCCTGATGAGCAGCTTTATCCATAGCTTTCGCACCTTGTGCGGCTTTCGGGTCTAAAAAGTTGTATCCTTCATTCTTTAATGCGGCCCGCAAACCAATTTCCTCAAGGGTAGCAGAGCCTCCGCAGGAAACCAAACTGTCCTTGGGTATCATCTCAAGGATTTTTTTTTGGGCCTCTTCTTTAGTCTCAAAATAAAATCCTTCCATGTTCCGTTTCTTTAATTCTTCAATCAGCTTCTCTGCTAACAAATTATTGTAAAACTCTATCGGTTTCATAGTATTCCTCCCCTAAACCTGATTATTATAAACAAAACATAACAATGCTGAGCTGCCAATTATTTTAACATAATTAGATATATTTACTATGATTTTTTAAAGTTTATTATTTATTATAAAAACAAAAAATATTTTCAAGAACATCTTGACATTGACGTTTGGTAATGGTTTATCCTGAATTATATAGGGAGGTAAACCACATGGCAGATACAATAAACAGGATTGCCCGGCTCGCCGGTATAACCCTCAGGACTTTAAGATATTATGATAAAATTGGTCTTCTCACACCGTCGGCGAGAACGGATGCCGGGTATAGACTTTACTCAGAAGAAGACTTCGAGCGGCTTCAGCAGGTACTCTTTTTTCGCGAACTGGACTTTCCGTTGGCCAAAATTAAGGAGATTTTGAATAACCCGGTATTTGACCGGAAAAAAGCATTAAAAATGCAGGCTGATTTTCTGGAAAAGAAAGCTGAAAGGTATCTCAAGCTGGCACAACTGGCCAAAGAGACATTATTAAACTTACAAGGAGGAACCAAAATGGCAAACACAGATCTGTTTAGCGGTTTTGACTATGATAAAATGGTTGCAGAACAAAAGCAGTACGAGGCAGAAGTAAAAGAACGTTGGGGTAAAACTGATGCCTATAAGATATCCAAAGAAAGAACCGCTAAATTTACAAAAACGGATTGGGAACGGGTAAACAGGGTTCAGATGACTAACCTCAAAGAATTGTGTGAATTATACAAAGCCAAAGTTCCCTATGACGACCCCAGGGTGCAAGCAATAGTTGGAAAAGCGCATCTGTTCATTAATGAAACCTTTTATCCTTGCTCTTTAGAAATGTTCAGCGGCTTAGGGAATATGTATATTACTGACGAGCGTTTTACTGCTTATTATGAAAAGTATGCTCCCGGACTTGCGGTTTATTATAATGACGCAATCCAGCATTATTGTAAGGGCTTGAATTAACAGGTTGTTTACCGCCCAACAATTTCAGAGGAAAAAATACCTGAGTTGGAACACAGATAACAACCCGCCGAACAGGCTTGTATCAAAGGATACAAGCCTGTTAATTTTCTCCAAATAACCGTTTCGCCAAAAGCACTCCCCAGTTCCAATTGATATTGGCAGAAACTACCTTTGAATCAAGATCTCTGATTCTATCAAAAAGAAAATATGCCACGTATGATAACTCAGAAATTACACCATAGAGTTAGCCACGGCTAACCTGATTATTTGAGACAAAGGATGTAATCTTCATAAAGGCTACAAGAGATTGAATTGCCAGAATAGTTGCCCGCGAAAGATAATGTTCCATTGCTTCAGCCTCAGCGGCAAAGTTGCATTTACTACATATTAAAGCAAGAAATTCCTGCAGCAATTGGTTCCTTGTTAATGAAGAACAAAAACACAAGCATTTACGGATGGAACGAATCGATATTGCAATTGCTATGAATATTGCGTTTATCATCAACTCTTCCATGGTCATTGTGTCTGCTGCCGTCTTTTTCCGCAACGGTATTTCTGTTGATTCGATTGAGCAAGCCCATCATTCCCTGGCGCCACTTGTGGGCACTTTATCAAGCGGGGCCTTTGGCATTGCCCTTCTAGCTTCCGGATTATCCTCATCAGCCGTAGGAACGTTTGCCGGCCAAACAATTATGAAGGGTTTTGTCGGTTTAAACATCCCAATTAATGTGAGACGGCTTGTTACCATGGCCCCGGCTTTAATTATTATTGCTCTTGGCGTTGGCTGATTGCCGGTATTATTATCGGCTTAAATGCAGTTCTGCTTTTCCTGACTTTCACCGGTAACGTCTAAGGAAGGTAAAGCTTTACATTGGCCATCATTCCGGGCTTGAGTTCTCCGGCACTATTATCTATCAGAATC
>DATMXV010000421.1:0-3389 GCA_035561335.1 Desulfitobacteriaceae bacterium | reverse complement strand
CTTATAAATCAGCTTTGTTCTCAGGTATATCAGCTATATACATAACTGCCACTTCATCGCAGTTTGGGAATTTGATACAATTAACACACTCTTTCCAAACTTTTTGGGGCATTTCATCCTTACTTATTATGTGAAATCCACATCGTTCAAAGAATTCAGTTTGATACGTCAAAGCAAATACTTTATAGCAGCCCAGATCCAAGGCTTCGTTTATTAAACTAGTTACTAAATTCATCCCTATCCCTCTACCCATAAATTTTGGAGCAACAGCTAAAGCCCGGATTTCCGCCAGGTCCTCCCAAATAATGTGTAAGGAAGCAACTGCTACAATTTGATTACTCTCTACTGCAACCAAAAACTCCCGAATGTTTTCGTAAAGCATACTCCGGGATCGCGGCAGCATTGAACCTTGTTGCGCATAATTATTAATAAGAGTCATCATTCCTTCTACATCTCCAAGCTTGGCTTTGCGTAATTTCATAAAATTTTCTCCTTAGATTTTTGCATAATTATACATGATAGTTGATCAAACTGTAAATATAATTTTTGAAAGTTGATTCTGCTGCAGAAACTCCATGACTGTAGGTTCGGCACTATTGCACGTTCGTAAACACTACATTTGCTATTCACTTGACTCTAAAACTACACGCCAAAACTTTTGGGTAATACATTAATGAACGCAGCTTTTTATGCCATCCTTGGCAAAGCTGCATCAGTCCATCCATGGACAAGTCATTGGCGTGCTTAACGTTTTATCGGCCGAATGTTTATGCCATCCCTGGCACATTCGGCACTTGGCACATCCGGTGCCTTCGCCTCCTTTGAATTTAAGCAAATTCCGCTTAATGCTCTCTCTGCAATAGTTGCTTAATACTTTTTGCAGTGAAATCAATGAATATTTATTGACATGAGGAACCAAATATTCCCCCTTCACCATAATCTGGAAGTGGAGGGGACGTTTTATGGCAAATGGTAAATACGTTATTTGTAATGGGGATAGTTTTTACCTCTTGGCCCAGCGCTTTGGCGGGACCTGTGAGGACTGGATCAGGGCAAATCCGCAAGTGGATCCGGCAATGCTGCAAATTGGCCAGACAGTCGTACTTCCTGAATTAAAAAAGGGGCTCAAGGGCCAGTCCCAGTTCGCGGAAGTTGGTTCCGGGTTTGGCAGGGAGTTTGCCGGAGAACATTATGATGAAGTTGAAATGGAAGTGGAAGGGGTCATTTTTCGGCTAAGGCGGGTTGGAGAGGGTAAAATCCCGCATGAAATTCATTTCATATTACCGCGTACTGAGATTCATAAGGTCCAATACGGTGGTGAAAACGGTCATTCTGAAGTTCAAATCATGATCAGTAATCTTGATATAGTTCATTCTCCGCGTGAGCTTAAGCCGCAATCCGACTAATTGGATCTCTTAGTGGAAAAGACTATGCTATGACATCTAATTGTGATAAAATTTTGTGGTAAGTTGCGGTATAGATATGACTGCCGGGATAATACGCGAAAAGGGGACCGGTTATGAACCGCTTGAAAAACCTGCGTCAGAAAATGCAAACAGAAGGTATTGATGCTTATTTTTCTGTAGTCCCGGAGAATCGCCGTTATCTTAGCGGCTTTACCGGTTCAGCCGGTTCTTTATTGATCTTGCCTGAACAGGCTTTCCTGTTGACGGATTTCCGGTATACTGAACAGGCGGCCCGGGAGACTACAGGATTTATTATAATAAAAACTGCCAATAATATGTTTGCTGCTTTGGCAGAATTGTCTTCCGGGGTTAAACGGCTTGGTTTTGAAGGGGATTATCTGAATTTCCGGGATTATTGTCGTCTGCAGGAAACACTTCCCCAGACGGGACTTGTTTCTTTGCCGGATTTAATTAATGATCTGCGGGCTGTTAAAGATCCGGAGGAAATTTCTCTGATCCGGACAGCAGTCGAAATCACGGATAAAGCGTGGACCAATATCTTGAATCAGCTGCAAATTGGCCGGACGGAAGAAGAAATAGCCCTTGATTTGGAATTTATTATGCGGCGTGCCGGGGCAAGCGGGGTTTCCTTTGATTTTATTGTAGCTTCCGGAAGCCGTTCCGCTTTGCCTCATGGCAGGGCAAGTAACAAGAAAATTCAAAAGGATGAGTTCCTTACTGTCGATTTTGGGGCAGTTTATCAGGGTTATTGTTCAGACATGACCCGAACGGTAATTCTGGGCGAACCTGATAAGCGGCAGAAAAAAATTTATGAACTTGTTTTGGCTGCCAACTATGCCGGAATTGAAGCAATTAAGCCGGGGTTAAAGGGAAAAGAAGTTGATGCTGTTGCCCGTGAGATTATCAATAAAGCCGGTTATGGCGAGTATTTTGGCCATGGTTTAGGACATGCTGTCGGCTTGAATGTCCATGAAGGGCCTAATTTAAACATGCGTGAAGAAAAAACCCTTGAACCCGGCATGGTCCTGACAGTTGAGCCTGGAATTTATATCCCTGACTGGGGCGGGGTCAGGATTGAAGATATGGTTTTAGTAACCGCACAGGGATGTGAAGTTTTGACACGTTCGCCCAAAGTGCTGACAGTAATTTGCTGACTGAAAACATAATATATTTTAGGGGGAAGTTTTATGATTTCGACAAATGATTTTAAGACAGGTTTAACCATTCAAATTGATGGGGATGTCTATACAATTGTGGAGTTCCAGCATGTTAAGCCTGGAAAAGGCGCGGCTTTTGTCCGTACCAAATTAAAAAATATCAAAACCGGCGCAGTTGTTGAACGCAAAATGAATGCCGGGGAGAAAGTTCCCAAGGCTCATGTCGAGCGCAGGGAAATGCAATACCTCTATAAAGACGGGGACCTCTTTGTGGTAATGGATAATGAGAGTTACGAACAGACTTCATTAACAGCAGAACAAATTGGCGACGGGGTTAAATGGCTCAAAGAAAATATGAATTTGGGTATTTTGTTCTTTGGAACAACCGTTATTGGAGTTGACATTCCTAATACAGTGCAACTCCTTGTCACGCATGCCGACCCTGCAGTTAAAGGGGATACTGCTACAGGCGGGTCAAAACCTGCTACTTTGGAAACAGGTGTTGTAGTCCAGGTTCCTTTCTTCGTTAATGAAGGAGATGTTTTAATTATAGATACACGTACAGGAAACTATGTACAACGGGCCTGAACCCCCGGGTACTTTTCAATGGTAGTTCAATCATCCACTTAAATACGTAAATGCAGCACTGGAAGCGGAATTCCGGTGCTTATTGTTTGATGTATGGTAAATGTAATATTAGTGAATCCGGTGTGCCGCATTTTGATGGGTCCGATGTGGTAAGTTTAATTTATATTTGGGTGGTAGAATAAATAATAGTATAAGATTTTAGGTGATTAGCTACCTC
>DATMXV010000420.1:0-4843 GCA_035561335.1 Desulfitobacteriaceae bacterium | reverse complement strand
GTTGATAATAATAAAGAAGGTGATTTGATTTGAAAGCGGCTGACGGAAATAAATTAAGTCCCGCTAAAAAAATTATCGGATGGATTGCAGTGACAATCACCGTGATCTTTACGAATCTATGGACTTATTGGGGGATCGTCGAGAATTTTCATGAGGGATGGTATTCGGAGTCTTTACTGGAAAATCTGCAAATGCTTTTTTTGCAATACTTATTGCTGCCAATCGTTTTCTGTGTTTCGGCCGTCTTTTCCATTAGGTGGCCAAAGATCGGACTTGGCGTACATATCGGATTGGGTTTGTTTCTTGCCTGGTTTTTCAGGGGCGCCGCTTTTAATGTAATTGGTGTGATGGTTGTTTTACCTGTACTTGGTCTTGGATTTATGTACTTTTGGGGAAGACCTGAACCCAGGAAATGGGCATATCGCCTGATCGTAATCATACCGCTGGTCATTATTTTAGGCATAGCGCCTTTCAGACTGTACCAGGTGTCCCAGCGGGTGAATGACGGCGATTTTGGAATACGCCTGGTGGAAGGGAACGAAGTCAGCCTTGTGTGGGCGCCCCGTGGACCCGGATGGCCGGACAAAGGCGTATCGTATGATGAGGCCGTACAAATATGCAGGTATTTATCTGAAGACGGCACAACCATTATGGAGGAGGAGCAGAATATATGGCGGTTGCCTTCTGTGGATGAGGCGGTGCGCTCCATGATGCTCCACAATGAAAATGCCGGTGGTTTTTGGGATGCTGAAACCGAAAAAGCTTCCTATGAAAAAATCCCGGATAAGGAAACCCCTCTTTGGGATACCCATTCTCAAATTATTTATTATTGGGCTCAAGGTGACCCCGATTCTGATCAAGCATATATTGTAGTTTATAATGGCGGCGTTTTTAAGAGATATAAAAATGCAACATATGGGTACCTTTCTTTCCGGGCGGTTAAACCATTGGCGGAAAAGGAGAAAAAATGAAAAACCCCCTTATCATTGTTTGTTCTTATCATCATAAAAACACAGAAAAAGTTGCTCATGTAATCGCAGATGTCCTGAACGCAGAAGTAAAACATCCGGAGGATATCAGCGTCGGGGAAATCCCAAAATATGACCTTGTTGAAGCTGCTTAACTCCGAAGAGGATGAATACCTACATGATATTTACAAACAGCTCATATCAGACCCTCAGGAAGTTTAGTTGCTTACTTTTTAAATTTCCCAAAATTCAGATGGTAAAAGACAATAGCTATAGCAGCCTAACTCTGACCGTGCAGGCTTGCGTGTTCAGGCTTACAAGTATGACAAACCTCAAAACGGCCTGTCTTAAATACGACAACGTTGTCGTATTTAAGACAAGGCTAGGTTGGAGGCTAAGTTGAGAAACTGGAAAATTCAGGGAAATTATACAACTTGAGTTTGCGGATTGGCACGCCTGCTTTCAGGTTATGGAGTTTTGGTATATAATACTTGTATTAATATTTTTCTTAACGTGGGGGCGTAGCTCAGTTGGGAGAGTGCTTGGCTCGCATTCAAGAGGTCGAGGGTTCGAATCCCTTCGTCTCCACCAAGAAAAAAACAAAGGGCATGCGTAGCGTGGCCTTTATTTTTTATCAACTAGACAGCAGATATTAATATAATCATGAAGTAATAATGCTGGATGTAAAAAAAGTCATTTAGTAGGGTCAGAGGAAAAAAAACATGTCTGAAAGAGAACTCTCACAAACAGTAAAACCGGGTAAGACCGAATTGGTATTTCATCAGGCTTTATCTACTATTCTCTTGGAATGGTACGCTAAAAATGCCCGCCCCCTCCCTTGGCGAAGAGATTGTATTTCTTATCATGTGTGGATTTCAGAGATTATGCTTCAACAAACCAGAGTCGAGGTTGTTAGGGATTATTATCTCCGTTTTCTTGAGGAAATCCCTACGGTCGAAGCACTTGCCAAAATTGATGAGGAAAGATTATTAAAGCTTTGGGAGGGACTTGGCTACTACAGCCGCGCCCGCAACCTGCAAAAAGCGGCAAGGCTGATTGTAGACAAGTATAACGGTCAATTTCCCAATATCTATGAGCAGCTGTTAAAATTACCGGGCGTTGGCCCTTATACGGCAGGGGCAATTGCATCCATTTGTTTTAATCAGCCGGTTCCCGCCGTAGACGGAAATGTTCTGCGAATTGTCTCAAGGATTGCGGGAATCTCTGAGCCTGTGGATACGCCGGCGATGAAAAGGCGCATTACAGCCGCTCTTGCCCGGATCTATCCAAAGAATCAAAGCGGAACATTCACCCAAAGCCTGATGGAGCTTGGCGCAACAGTTTGTCTTCCGAACGGGATGCCAAAATGCTCTATTTGCCCGGTGGCAGATATTTGCAGTGCGCTTCAGACTAATTCGGTTTTGCATTTTCCGGTAAAACAAGATAAAAAAAGTAAGAGAATACAAAAACTCACTGTGCTGGTGCTTTCCTGTAAAGGAACCATTGCCATCCGCCGCAGGGAAAAGGAAGGACTATTGGCCGGGCTGTGGGAATTCCCCAATATATATAAAGAATTAGATGAAGAGCAGGCGTTTGAGCTTGCCGCACAATGGGAAACAACACCTGTTTCGGTGGTGAAATCCGCGCAGCGTACCCATGTTTTCACGCATATTAAATGGGAAATGACATGCTATTATATCGACTGTGTAACGCAATCCGCTCTTTTTACCTGGGTGGATCATGCTTCTCTTTCCCAAACATACGCAATCCCAACTGCGTTCAAAATGCTTTTGGAATGAGAGCATCCCCTAGGCAAGAAGCAATCGACTTCTTTCCGTTTTTATGATAATGTTCCAATATACTCGTAGATTATTAATACTAAGAAAAGAGCATAGAACATGAGCAAGAATGAAAGCGTAAATAAACAGCTGCTACGAGATCCGAATATCCAACCGACAAACGATGTTATAGCGGCAGCACTCGGTGAACAATATGCGGCTTATACGCAATTCCTTGCTATGCTTGCCGGCTTTGACGTTACGCCGCAGTGGCGGTATTACAACGATGGTAAGGCATGGTTGGCGAAAGGATTATACAAATGGAAGTCTTTAAGAGGAACGGATAAAGAAAAGACGATTTTCTGGCTTTCCATATGGTACGGTTTTTTTAGGATCAGCTTCTTTTTTGCTGAAAAGGCACAGCTAGGCTTGCAGGGGTTAGCAGTCGGTGAAAACACAAAGAAGATGATAGAAGACGCAAAACCAATGGCTAAACTGAAATTTTTCCCACTTGTTTTCGATGTGCATTCGGACGATCTATTCGACGATTTGTGTGCTTTAATTGATTATCAAAAAAGCATAAAATAATCGGCATCTATATTTACCTAACTTCTCAAATGAAATGACCCTCAGGTTTTGAACAGTTTTAATTGGACTGAGCAAAACCGAAGGTCATATTTCTTGTCCGGAAGTTTTATGTTAAAAGGCTTTCGGGCGTCGTTATATAGTCTGGGTGTCTAATTTTAATTTTCCGCAAAAGCCGAAATAACGAAGACGAAAAACTGAAAAAGGCAACCTTTGAACCCATTGCTGATTGTGTCACATCAGCATAGCGCCATAAATATTTGTTAAAATCGTTTTGCTCATGGACAATCTTGTGCAAAGAAATCCCAGGGACTCTGATAGGCCGGCTAAAAACCTTGTGATATAATTAGTTTACGAATATAACCAACGGATGCAGTTATTTGGGTAATGTGTAATTGACTTTACGTTATATTTTATGTTACCATTACTTTAGTTAAGGTTAGGGAGTGTATGGATGTCGGTCATTCTATAAGGATTCTAGTTTAGAAAATGCAAAATAAGCAGCCCTGCTGCTTTTGTTTGTGTTGTCAAAAACTGCCTTACAGACTGAATGTACATCCATTTGTTGATAATGGTGTAATCTGTGGCGCAGTTATATACTGTGCCTTTTTATTTCTTTCTGTAGGGCGAAAATCAGAAAGGAAAAATACAATGTATACATTTACAAATCAATTTATTTCTAATGAAAACAATTTAGAATATTTAAAGGACAATATGATGGGGCCCAATGCTATGCGTGTGGCAGAGGAATTAGCGTCATATCTAAATATTAATGAGGATATGCGAATACTTGACCTTGGTTGCGGATCCGGTTTATCCACGCTTTTGCTGGCGAAAAAATACGGCTCGTGCGTTTTTGCCGCTGACCTTTGGATTCCGCCAACTGAAAACCATGAGCGTTTTAGAGCTGCTGGGATTGACGATAAGGCTGTTCCCGTTTCTGTAGACGCGACTAAGGGGCTGCCTTTTGCAAACGGATATTTTGACATACTGTTCTCCGTGGATGCTTATCATTATTTCGGTGATACGAAGGATATGCTCCCGTCGCTCATTCCTTTTGTAAAAAAAGGCGGCTATATCGCCGTGGCGGTTCCCGGCATAAAGTATGAATTTGGGGAAAATGTCCCTGATGAAATGAAGCCGTTCTGGAATGATGAGGTGGCAAGGACTATACACTCCCTTGCTTGGTGGAAAGATTTGTGGAGCGAAGCAGAGGGTATTGAAATAGCAGATATCCGCGAAATGAACTGTTGCAAACAGGCATGGGATGAATGGCTTACCAGTCCTAATCCCTATGCCGTAGGCGATATAAAAATGATGGAAGCTGAAAATGGACAGTATTTTAATCTTGTTCAATTGATTGCTAAAGTCGTCTGATATTTCATATTTCTCGGTTTCACAGTATCGTAATAATATGTTAATTGTAAATATCTAAAATCACCACTGACGCCATTAAAATTGCAGCAAAAGGACTTGAACTCTCGGGGTTTAGGTCTTTTTGTTTTTGCAACG
>DATMXV010000419.1:0-24654 GCA_035561335.1 Desulfitobacteriaceae bacterium | reverse complement strand
TTTTAGAACCATTATGGTATATACTAATATCAAAGAGGAACCATGTTGGTAGCATGATTCCTCGACAAGAGCCGCTTTAAGGGCGGCCGGCTTAGGAATTGACGGAATAAACCGCTAATCCTTGCACAGGGGCGGTTTATTTCCTTATTATGGAAGAAAGTATTGACATAACTAATGTCGCAAATGAAATCATCAGCGCCAAAGATTGGTATACTTCCATGGCATCACCTCCTTCGGAGGAAATGCCGACCGCCCTGTAAGCCATTCTGTTGCTGAAATTATTATAGCGCACTATTTTCGACAGTAGGTAATAGTTTCCTTTGAAAATAAATATTTTAGTAGGATCATTACGTATAAGGCACTCTCAGGAGTGCTTTTTTAATTGAAAATATGAAGGAAAACATTAACTCATGGCGAAAAAGTAAATAATTGGAGGCATTAATAATGGATAATTTTCTGAGTACACTGGTCTTTTTGCTTCCTGGAGTATTGGCATATTTTGGTTGCAAGCGTTTGGCATAAATCCAGTCGTTAAACATTCACTGGCAGAATTTGCCGGGGTTGCCGCCTTATCATGGCTTCCGGTATCCTTTATAACACTGCTTATATATAACGGGTCGCACCCCGTTCGGGTGCATGGATGAAGAAAAGTCTATGAAAGGAAGTGTTTTCGGATGAAAGACCAGAAAAAGGCTGAGGAAATTGCCGCAGCCCGGGTACAACTATTGTCACCGCTGCCGGTAAGCGGCATCAATGGGGCTAAAACCTAACCCAGCGTAACCGGAACCAAAAAAAGGATTTTAATGGTTTGCGTCGAAACATGCTGCAAATTAATTAAAAAAGGATTTAAAAATTATGGGAACAACATTAGTTGATCGTTAATGATTGAAATCCCTCCCCGAAATTGATAAAATAAAAGCACATCCAATCGAATAAAATCTCAATAAGTCGTTTTGCCAAGCAAAACTGAAAAGGGAAGCCGGTTTAAGTCCGGCGCGGTACCGCCGCTGTGAAGGGGATGACCCTAAGCCAGAAGACCTGCTTATTGAAGAATTACCGGACGTACTCACGGAACATGGGGAGGTAGTTGATAGAGCGATTTATTGGCCCGCCCTTTTCCGGACGGGCTTTTTCTATTGCCCGCAAAAACATTCAACAAACTTGGGAAAGTGTTGACAGCTATGCCTCTTAGCGCCACAATTCACAGACAGACAGCATAAGTTCGTCTTTTAGTCATGCCCCTGAAAACCAATGCGCATATCGCCGCTTCTTGCCGGCTTCGCCGCGAATATCCACTGGATATCCGTGCTTCCAAAAAATTTAGCCGTAACAGAAATGCTGACCGAACAACGGAAGCATCGCTCATTTGAGTGATGCTTTTTTTTGGCAAGAAAACACGAGGGGGAAAGAAAATGAAAGAGGATGAGGATTCCAAAGCAGAATTAGGCGTCGAGCTGAGCGATAAAGAGAAAAAAATCATTCAATTGGTCCGCTCCGTAGAGGCCGGCGAGATTATCATTACGGTCCGGGACAGCGAACCGGAAAGATTGGAGGAGGTTATCAGGTTAATCACGCTCTGAAAAGCAAGGGTATTTTTATTTTTACTTAAGCGCCCTTGGGCGATCACATAAAATTATAACCAATTACAGGAGAGGAGAATAGGAGAATATGAGAAAGAAGAACATGAGAAAACTGGGATCCGTTTTACTCACACTTATGCTGCTGCTCAGTCTGTTACCTTCAGCGGTATTGGCAGACCCGCCGTCTTCGGACGCTGGTGTTTCGTCCGTTACAGTGAGCGCGGCGGACGGCGCTGTCGCGGCGACCAGAGACGCCGAAGACGCGCATGTGTACGCCGTTGCCCTGCCGTACGGCACAGAGGTCACCACGGCGAACACGATCCAGGTCACGCCCAGTGATGCGAACGCCACGGTCAGTACGCCGGCGTCGGCGGATGAGGGCGCGACCTGGACGTTTACCGTCACAGCCGAGGACGGCGTTACGACGGCCGATTATACCTTAAACATAACGGTCGCCGACGAACCGCAAGCCGTCAGCCTGCCCAAAGAATCACAATTTAATGCGGATGAATATCTCAGCGACTTGGGCTTTCGCATAGCGCTCAAGAATGCCGCCGGGATTCAGGACTACTATCCGCTCATGCTTGAGCCGGAAGACAACGATCATTACACGCTCTATTACCCGAGGACTTATAGCGCTCAAAGGGCCTTGCAGGTAACGGCGGCTTTCACTAACCCCGACAACGCTATGGGCAGAAGCGTATTTGCGAATCTGCACCTTGAAAAGGCTGATGCAGGAGGCGGGGCTCCATCAAAGGACAGAAAGGTTGAACTGCATAGCGATTTTTCTTCGATCTACAGTCCAGGTTATAATGAGTTTAACGAGCAATATACGGATATCTTTTATAAGCTTCCTGAACAATTTTCCATAACCCTCGAGAACGCGCAGCATCAGACAGTAAAGACTTACACCATTACGCTAAAGACCTACCAGGAATTATATAAGCTCGCCGTTACCTGTGATGAATCAAGCTTTGCGCGCCCGACAGACAAACCGTTTTCACCCACGACTTGTGATTATGCGGTAGATGTAGACCCAACAGCTGAATCCGTTACAATCGCGGCCGAGGGTGGGAATAACAATGTGACAGTATTGCTGAACGGCGAGACTGCAAGCAATAAAAACATACAAACCTTTTCAATGAACAGTTTGACTTGGATTGACAACAAGTGCGTTTTTCCTGTTGTTATAAGCAATACCGTTGACGCCGTAGATATTCCAAGTGTTGCCTACACCCTGACTCTGGCAAGACAGGATCAGGACTATATGCCTGTAGTTGAATCCCCTCCGGCGACAATAACTTACGCGCAGTTTTCCATTCCTACTCCTTTAGTGGCTACATGCACGTTTAAGGGCGAAGGAGTTGCGACATACCAATGGTATTCAGGTCCTGCCAAGGCAACGCAAAATGGGCTGGTTGAGGGTGCGACCTCAAGTACGTTTGTCCGCTCTTCGGACTACGCAACACCCATAACAGGAACTTATTATAAGTGTCGGGTTACCTATACCGTTAACGGCTTTACCTACGTTGTTTCAACCACGCCAACTTGCGTTAAAGTTACTATCTCCCAAGCGGACACGCCGGTATTTGATCTTCAGCCCCAAGGCGCTTCCTATAAAATCGGCAAGACAGCGGACATATTATCCGTGCATGCCACAGCCCGCGACGCCGGCCCGCTCCCGACGATTAAGTATCAGTGGTTTTCCAACAGCGCGCCGAGCACCGAAGGCTCAACTTCTGTCTCCAGCAATGCCACAAATGGATATCAGTTCTCGCCGCCGACCAACGCGGTCGGAACGATTTATTACTATTGTATTGCCACGAACACCCCAGCAACTTCTTATACAGCGTCTGCAGTAAGCGATATCGTTGCGGTTACGGTAGTTGACGCCGGCGAGTGGGCAGGCAGCGGCACAGAAGAAAGTCCGTATCTGATCGAAAGCATTGATGATTTTGCCAAGCTCAGGGACGCCGTTAACGTCGAGGGCGTCGCATTTTCCGGTATGGTGTTTAAGCTTACCGGGGATATTGGCGTCCCGCTGGGCTTTGGTTTTATCGGGGCGTTAAAGCCCGGCTTTGAATCTCCAGAATTGGGTAAACACCTGAATCCGTTTTCGGGCATTTTTGACGGCGGCGGACACACCATGACAATTGCCAAAGGCGGACTTACGCCATTTGGATATATGCGAATGGCTGCCATTAAAAACTTAAACATTTATGGCGAAGAAATTGCAGGATACGGGCTTGTCAATCAAATTACGATTGACTATGGGGACGACGGCGATTCGGATTTTGGCCTCCCCAAAGTGCCATGGACGCTAAACATTGATAACGTTACCCTTAAAAGCGGCACAAAAACCCGTAATTCGGGCTTTATCGGCGGAATATCATCAGGCGCCAACAAAATCACAATCACAAACTGCACAGCCGAAGAGGGCGTCGTTATTGGGTATACCAAAGATCAGTCGATGATCGGCTCGTTTGTGGGCAGTGTTTCGGGTACAATGAGCAATTGTGTAAGCTCCGCCACAGTATATGGTACAGGGGGCGTCGGCGGCCTCTGGGGCGGAAAAGGGCAGTCCATGGGCGCCTGCCTCATTACGAATAGTGCGTTTTTGGGCGTCGTAGAGGCCGCCGGCGATTATGCCGGAGGCATTATCGCCAGAGGTTATGACGGCGGCGGAACCGCTCCGAACACGCCGCTTGTTTCGATTCGCAACTGTTATGTTGCCGGCAATATAACCGGCGCCAATAAGGTCGGCGGTATTTTTGGCGGAGAGCCGGGGTGTGAAGACGCCTGGGAAAACGGCCAGGGATTTATCACCGATAATTATTTTTACGGTACAGTTACGGCTACGTCGGGCACATATGCGGGCGGCATAGTCGGATTTCTGAAAAGCTTCAACAAAAATCAGGGAATCAGTAATTGTTATTATCTGGACACTTGCGGTACCAATAAAGGCGTGGGTTATATTGAAACAATCGTTACCAAGGATCATCCCAAGTATGGCGAGCATGGCATCGATTATGAGTTTGTTGATTCTGATTATTCTATTGCGTCTACTGCAGAGCAGTTTGCGGACGGCACGGTACTGGCCGCACTGAACGCATCCGCTACCAGCCTCAAGAACTGGCTGCAGGGCGAAGAATATCCGGTGTTTGCTGCGAAAGCGGTGCTTGTTGGATTAAATATATCGGGAACATACAAAGATAGTTATGTTCTCGGCGACGCGCTTGATCTGACCGGTATCGAATACACCGCCGTCTGGAGCGACGGCAGCGAGATAAGCGTGGATCCGAGCAATGTGACCATTTCGGGCTACGACAAGACCACCCGCGGCGTTCAAACCCTCACGCTCACCTACGGCGCAGTTTCGGCGCAAATTCAAGTTACCGTGCTGAAGCCGGTGACCAACGCGACCACCATCAGGGTGTATTTTCAGTTGTTAGGCGACAATGTGCATGACAGCGATACGGACGGCCTTGTGCACACTTTGAGCAAGAATAATCTTACGCAGTGGATTCCGCGCACCCCGTACACCGTTGATTTGAACGCCACCGTCCTGGATGTGTTCGAACAGGCGCTGACCGCCAACGGAATGACCTGGGAGAATGACGGCGGGAACTACATTGCGTCGGTTACACGAAACGGCGTAACGCTCGGCGAGTTCACCAACGGCCCCCTCTCCGGCTGGATGTATACTTTAAACGGTACACATCCTCTAAATGGCGTCTCTGAGCAGTTCCTTGAAGATAACGACAACATCGTTTTTCATTACACAGACGATTATACCAAGGAAAAAGGAACCGATAAATGGGGCCCTCCGCCCGGCGGAACCACTGCTGGAGCCGCTCCCCTGGTCAGCTCCAACAAAGAATTCAGCGCCGATCAATTGCAGAAACTGCGCGATACGAACCAGTCCTTGGACCTGCAGTACGATCAGCTCGGCATCTCCCTGAACCCGCAAGTCCTGCCCGCCCTTACCGACGGGAAAATCAAAGTTGACACCTCCGTCGTCACCGATACCACGGCCCTCAACACTTTCTTTATAGCCCATCCGGACCTGACCGGCGTGCTCAAAGGCTACAGCGTGACCATGACCCAGGAGAACGGCAGCGGTACAACGCAACAGCTCACTCAGTTAAACGGCAACATCGATTTGCATTTCCGCCTGAAGGATGAGGAGATCAAAGGACTGGATCCCAGCACCCTCACCGTCTTTAAAGTGGCGGACGACGGCCAGGTCACCCAGTTCCCGGCAACCTACAATTACGCCACCGGTAATCTAACCATCACGGCGAACCACCTCTGCACCTTCTACATCATGGGTCAGGAAGGCCTGCCTACCCAACGTTTAAGCGGCGACGACCGCTACGCCACGGCGGCGGCCATCAGCGCCCAGGGCTGGACCACTTCCGACAACGTCATCCTGGCCGGCGGGGAAAACTTCCCCGACGCCCTGGCGGCGACGGCCCTGGCCGGCCTGAAAGACGCCCCGGTCCTCCTGACAGGCAAAGATACCTTAAACAGCAAGACCCTGGCCGAAATCCAGAGGCTCAAAGCTAAAACAATCTTTGTCATCGGCGGCACGGGCGTAATCTCACAAGCTATCGAAGACCAGCTGAAGAAGGATTATATCGTGAACAGAATTTACGGCGCTGACCGTTACGCCACCGCGGTCAAAATCGGCGAACAGCTTCGGGCTGAGAAGCCTTCGGATACCGCCATCCTGACCACCGGCCTCAATTACCCCGATGCCTTAAGCATCGCGCCCTTCACAGGTAAATTGCACTATCCCGTCCTCTTCACCGGCAATGGTGCCCTCAATGAACAGACCAAACAGGCACTCACCGTCTGGGGCGTCAAAAACGTCTACATCCTCGGCGGCACAGGCGCGGTATCCACGGAAGTCGAGAACACCCTGAAAGCCCTCGGCGTCACCGTCACCCGCCTTGCCGGCAGTGACCGCTATCAGACCAGTCTGGCCATCGCCCAGCACTTTGCCGATCCGGCTGCGCCCTATGCCAAGGCCTCCCTGGCCACAGGCCTGAACTTCCCCGACGCCCTGACCGGCGCGGCCTTAGCGGCCAAAGCGGGGAGTCCGGTCCTCCTGGTCAGCCCCAACGCCTCCGCCGGACCTGATTCCGCGATCGGACAGCTCCGCGCTTACCTACAGGCCCTGGCCCCCAGCAAAATCTACATCTTCGGCGGCACAGGCGTCATTCAGGAAGGGCTGAAGAACCAGATTACCCTCAAGACTCCGCAAAACACGTAAGCCTTTGAGATAAGCCCCTTTTTCCAAGCCCGCCCGGACGCGTAAACGCCCGGGCGGGCTGATTAATGTACCCCAATATTGAAAAGCAACTCAGGCTATAAATAAAACCTTTATTATAACACGTCTTATGGTAGCCCTGACTTTTACAGTTAGAAAAATGTGAGAAGCGCATAGTTGTTGAAACTGTGGGCTTTTTCCTGTTATAACCGTATTTAAATTTTGTTATGCTAAAGTGATATACTTCAGGAACTTATTGAACACCTCCTGGCGAAAATAGATGTTGTAGCAATCAGTACCGTACGTATCCTGGATTAACTTGTAGTCCTGGGCGATTTCATCTTCGTTTGAAAATGCCAGCGTATCCACAAGTTTGCCTTTCTTGTCGCGGATCTTTTGGAAGGCGATCGCACCGCCGACATCGTCGAGGTGAATGATACCTCCCTTCAAAACCTGGCATGTCGCGGCACCCAGCGCTCTTACGATCCGCTCGGCTGACAGGGCCTTTTCTCCCATACGATGCTGAATGATTCGGATGACGAGGAGCGCGACGAAGCAGATCAGGAAATGCGCACGGATATGCTCATTCTTGCTGACGAACACGGGTCTGGCATAAAGGTCTGTTTTCATAATCCTGAACGACTGTTCTATCCGCCAAAGACCGCCGTACGCCTGACGCATTTTCCGCTCATCATAGTCAAGTTCGCTGGTGATAATGCAAAAATAACCGTCATACATCGCGTCTTTCTCCGCCTTTTCCAAATCCACGCTCCGCAGCTTTTTTGTATTTTTCAGAACCTCGCCGGTCTCCTTGTCAACGATATCTTCTTTGGTGTATTCCTCGACGCCTTTTTTGATGCCATAGGCATTGTTCTTGACGGAGCGCACGGCCTTTTCAAGTTTTTCTTCCCGCTTGTGCCTCGCCATGTCGGCTTCGGTCTTGCTCCAATACAGAAGCACCTTTCTTGTCCGTATTTCTTTTTTCCCATCCTTGTCCTTTCCCTCGTATTCTTCCTTAAACAGCTTGTATCTGTAGGTACCCCCCTCGTTCGAGGTCCACCCGCTTTTATCAAATAGCTCTTCATGGTAGCGCTGCCCCTTTTTCCCTTTTAGTATCTGCGAGAAGACGAAGCCATCGCCATTGTTCACGACCACATTGATATTCTTCGAGGAATTGAGTCCCTTGTCGGCCACCACAATCAGCCTGCCTAGCCCGTACGATTCCTTGACGTCCTTCATGGTCGGCTGAAGCGTAAGAGAATCGCTGGTGTTGCCGGGGAAAATCGACATGTTGACCGGAAGTCCGTTCGAATCCATGAAAAGGCCCATCGCGACAATCGGGTCTGTGCGGTGCTCCTTCGACACGCCCTTTTTCCGCAGGTCGTCCTCGCCATCGGGGACGTCTATCTCGAAGAAATAGTTGGTCACGTCATAGAATGCATAGGAAAGGTCGCGACCGATCGTCTTCTTAACACGCTCATTCAAATGCCGCTGCAACTCCACCGCGAAATCATCGAAGTAGTCAAGCGACCTGTAGACATCCGGCAGCGTGAAGTCCGTGCACATCCCATAGAAGCCGTCCTTCATCTGGCAGGAGGCGCGCTTCGAATCCGGGCGGAGGATTCTTACCAACACCAGAAATTTGAAGATGTCGCCGGGCGAATAATCCCCCCGGAACCTGTGCGATTTCTCATGATCCTTGATGAATGAATTGATTTCGAGCAGGTCATAGACGGCCTCCAGAAATCTATATCCGTAGTTCTGCCGCCGGTTTTCCGCGCAGTACATCCTTGCGGTTCCAGGCGCCTCTATTCGGAGGGGGACATTTTCTGCTCTGTAATTGGTGTTAAATTCCTTGACCTTCGCCATGAAAGCTTCGGGGTCTCCTTGGTCTTCGAGATATCCGAAGTCCCGAATCGTTCGTTGTTTGGTTGGCATTCCCGGACCAGGGCGATAGCCTTCGACCACACGCACCTGCGTCCTGGGTGTTCCATCTGCATTCGTTCTTTTATCTATTTTGACCACGTTACATCACCCTACACTATATTAGCATATCGTTAGCATAACGTAAAGTATAATGCAAAAAAACGCGGATTTCCGCGTTTTTCAAGGATTAATTTAAGTTGTCCTAGCTAATTTACTATGCTAACTGTAAAAGTCGGGTTATAACACGTCTTATGGTAGCGTTTATCAGGATATGGGAAGGGTGTATAGGCATTAATCTTTAGGTGATCCATGTCCAGCAGAGAAGGGTAGTCCATCGCTACGGGCTTTGGCACAACGACGTCGCCGAAACCTATATCGAATTGCAGAACATAGCGGCTTTTGTCCAGATAGCCGGTAACTTTCAGACGTATACCCTCGTATTCGGTGTTTTCCTTAATCCGGTCAGCAGTTATCGAATCGAATCGTACGGCGTCATTCGACTCGATGGCGCAGACCTTTTTAAAGATGTTAACCAATTCACCCGGCGTATTGCTCAGCTGCCGTGCCAGGAAATCGATATCCTTGGTGGCGCGAGCGTCATACGTTAAGCAGTATGGACGAACTGCTGGAAGAATTTGATGAACAAATATTTAATGCGTTGGTAGGTGAAGATAGAAATTCTCATACCAACGCATATTACTTTTGAGTTGAAAAGTGAGAAAAGCTTAATAAAAAATTAAATAAATACCAAGAAGTAGTGGAGGTGTGAATCTCCACTTTTCTATACAACAAAAGAAAGGAGAAAGCAATGGAAAAAGATGCAAAACTAATATTCACAGCCAAACACACCATTTTGAATTTTAATAAACTTTATGATATAATACAAAATTACCACATCCAATGTTGCCGGACAACAAGGGGGCAAACTATCCGCCATGAACAGCCGTGATGCAGAAGGAATTCGCCAAAAGATTGAACGCTTATTGCCCAAAGTGACAAAGCCGGGGCGCTATTTAGGTACGGAATGGAATTCAATTCATAAAGATTGGGAATTAACCCCGGTCCGTATGGCTTTTGCCTTTCCCGATGTCTACGAAGTAGGGATGTCCCATTTAGGAACAAGGATCCTTTATCATTTGCTTAATTCAAGAACAGAATTTGCCTGTGAACGGGTTTTTGCTCCCTGGATTGACATGGAGAGGGAGATGCGGGACCAGGGAATTCCTCTTTTTTCCCTGGAATCTAAGAAGCCGATTAAGGATTTTGACGTTTTGGGTTTTACCCTTCAATATGAATTGTGTTATACGAACGTTTTAAATATGTTGGATTTAGCCGGAATCCCGTTGCGCGCAAAGGACCGGGGCCCGGAAGATCCTTGGGTTATTGCCGGCGGCCCTTGTGCTTATAATCCTGAACCTTTGGCGCCTTTTATAGATTTTTTTCTTTTAGGTGAGAGTGAGGAACAATTACCGGAAGTTTTATGGTTAATAGCCGAGCATAAGAAAAAAATGTCTGCGCGTGAGGAATTCCTGTCGGCGGCAGCGCAGATCGCAGGGGTTTATGTCCCGCAGGCTTATCATATTTCCTATAAACCTGACGGCCGGATTCAAGAGATCAGGGCGGATCATGGTTTTCCCAAAGTTATTAAAAAGGCTGTTATTAAGGATTTGGAAACGGCCTTTTTTCCCGAACGGTCAATTGTACCTTATATGGAGATCGTTCATGACAGGATTATGCTCGAAGTTATGAGGGGCTGTTCCCGGGGCTGCCGCTTTTGCCAGGCCGGGATGATCTACAGGCCTGTCCGGGAACGTTCGCCGGAAGTTTTATTGCGCCAGGTTGAAAAACTTATCCGTTCAACCGGTTATGGGGAGACTTCGCTGACTTCCCTGTCTTCCGGGGACTATTCCTGTATCCAACCTCTGCTCAGGGAAATTACCGATAAATATGAAGCCGAAAGAATAGGGATCTCCCTGCCTTCCCTGCGGATTGATTCTTTTGACGTCTCCTTAGCGGAAGAGGTGCAAAAAGTCCGCAAGACCGGTTTAACCTTTGCTCCCGAGGCAGGAAGCCAACGCCTGCGGGATGTTATTAATAAAGGTGTGACTGAAGAAAATCTGCTGGAGGCTGTTGAAGCAGCTTTTAGAGCGGGTTGGTCGAATATTAAACTTTATTTTATGATCGGGTTGCCGACTGAAGAACTGGCGGATCTGGACGGGATAGCGGCCTTGGCTAATAAAGTAATCGCTTTAGGGACAAAATCAGGCCGGCGCAATGTAAAGCTTACGGTATCGACAAGTTCGTTTGTTCCCAAAAGCCATACCCCTTTTCAGTGGGAAGCCCAGGACCAGCAAAGTTCTTTGGAGTTTAAACAAAAATATTTACGGGAGAAGCTTCGGAATAAGCGGATAAAATACCGCTATCATGATGTTCAGACAAGTTTTATCGAAGCAGTTTTTGCCAAAGGCGACCGGCGTTTGGCTGACGTGTTGGAATGGGCTTATAAGGCAGGCTGCCGGTTTGACGGCTGGTCGGAGCATTTTCTTTACGAGGTTTGGTTAAAAGGATTTGCAGAACTGGGGATTGATCCCGGTTTTTATGCTAATCAGGCTTCAACTTATGATGATGTCCTTCCCTGGGAGCATTTGGCGAGCGGGGTAGCGAAAAAATTTTTAATTGAGGAACATCAGCGAGCTTTACAAGGAAAGTTAACCCATGATTGCCGGTTTACGGACTGCACCGGGTGCGGTGTCTGTCCGGATATAGGGGTTCAGATAGAGTTGAAAGGGTGAATGTCATGAAGCTGAGAATTGCTTATACCAAGCTTGAAGAAGCAAAGTATATCGGACATCTTGACCTGACTAGAGTGTTTGAAAGGGCTATGCGCCGTGCCGGAATCCCCCAGGCTTACTCAGAGGGTTTTAATCCCCATCCCAAAATTTCCTTCGGATCGGCCTTAGCCGTTGGGGTGGAAGGGGAAAGGGAATATGTTGATCTTGAACTCCAACGGGAAATGGATTTAAGTGAAGTATTGGGAAGCCTGCAGGAACAATTACCGCCAGGGATTCGTATCCTTGAAGGTTTGGTGATTGATTCCGGAAGCAAAGCTCTGATGGCTGTGCTGAATGCCGCCCTGTATCGTATCCGGATCCCAATGGCTTTGCCCATCCAGGCTGAGCGTTTGGCTGAGGCCGTAAAGTCCTGGCTTGGCCGCGAACATGTTACTTATACCCGCTATTCCAAAAGGGGACCTACAGAGAAGGATATCCGGCCCTGGGTAAAACATTTGCATGGTCAAATATATGGTGATGAAATTGTATTTGAGCTGGAAATAGAATTGGGAAATCAAGGCGGCGTCCGGCCCGAGGAAGTTGTGGGGAGTTTGCGGGAACTGGAGAATCTCCCTTTGGCCATGGAGGGCTTACAGATAAAAAGGACTGGAATTTACGTTAATCATCAAGGAAAAGCTTTTTCACCGATGGAGTTAGATCGTATTAACAATTCATAATTCATAATTCATAATTCATAATCGAGGACGTATTAGCCTAATTCCAATTAAATTAAATTGATCATATTGTGAGTCACAAAATAAGCATAGTGAAAAGAAGTTATGATGTGTTTCAGAAGAAATGATCAATTTCACCTAATGGTTTAAAGTGTTTTTATCAAATTTCAAGCACTGTTAAAAAACTCGAATGGTCGTTGGCTAAAAGTGTAACGTTGACTTATAATAGAGGCTGAATTTATTTTTCAGATTATGCATTGTGCATTATGCATTATGCATTTTTAGAAAGCAGGGTCGGAATTTGAAAGAAATGATTCTCCAGGGACAGGCTGAGGGCTTACGGGCGGCTGTAATGGAACACGGAGTACTGATGGAGGTTTTCGAGCAGGAAGGGCCTTATTCCCGCCTGGTAGGTAATATCTACAGGGGACGGGTGGAAAATGTTCTTCCGGGAATGCAGGCTGCCTTTGTCGATATCGGACTGGATAAAAATGCTTTTCTGTATGTCAGGGAAGCTGTTCCTCTGCACTTTGGTTCGGATCAAGAGAGTCAGGCGGCCTTTGAGCGGGTAAATATCCGGGATATTCTCAAACCCCGTCAAGAGCTTTTGGTTCAGGTTATCAAAGAACCCCTTGGCAGAAAAGGCGCCAGAATTACGACCAATATTTCACTTCCCGGGCGTTATGTTGTTTTATTGCCTCAGGTTGCTTATATAGGTGTATCCCGGAGAATTCAGGCCCTGGCCGAAAGGGAACGGTTAAAAAAAATTTCAACTGAGGTTTGCCCGGGCGGTATGGGGGTTATTGTCAGAACATTGGCCCAGGGTTTAAGCGAGCAGGAAATTGTTCAGGATATTGCCCAATTGGTTAAAATATGGAGGAATATCCAAACAGGATTCCCTAAAATATCTGTTCCGGGATTAGTGCATCAGGATGCTGATCTTGTTTCCCGCTTAATCAGAGATTTTATTGATGATGATGTGGAGCGGATAACGCTTGATCAGGAAGAGGTTGCCCGGATTTTACGGCAATCCTTACAAGCTATTAATCATCCGGCCGGAAAACATGTCTATGTTGATATCCAGGAAGATCTTTTTATTAAATTCGGAATTGAAGAAGAAATAAGGAAGTCTCTGCAGGCTAAGGTTTGGCTTAAAAATGGCGGGTATTTAATTATAAATCAAACCGAGGCCCTGATTGCGATTGATGTAAATACCGGAAAATATGTCGGTAAGCGTTCTTTGGAGGAAACGGTCCTGGATACTAATTTACAGGCTGTCCAGGTAATTGCCAGGCAATTACGGTTGCGGAATCTTGGCGGCATTATCATAATTGACTTTATTGATATGGTAAATAAAGAAGATAAACAGCAGGTTCTCCAGGCCTTGGAAAAGGCTTGTGAATTTGATAAAATTAAATGCAATATTATCGGCCTTACTCAATTGGGACTTGTAGAAATGACCCGGAAAAAAGTGGGTCAGACGTTAGCGGCCAGATATACAAAACTGTGCCCGGTATGTTCCGGCAGTGGAAGATTAATTTGACAAACTTCAGCCGGGGATGCTAAAATTATTAAATGTGATGACATCTCATCGCAACCGCACGCAACAGGTTTAACTGATTTTCCGGGGAAAATCGACCTGCAGAGGCGAGTCTGGAAAAATTGGAGGTGTTATATTTATGTATGCAGTGATTGTAACCGGCGGCAAGCAGTTTCGGGTTCAGGAGGGAGATATAATCCGCGTGGAAAAGTTAGCGGCCAATGTGGGTGATATTGTGCCGATTGAGCAGGTTTTGCTGGTGGAGAAAGACGGGGCGGTAAAAGTCGGGACTCCTGTAATCGAGGGAGCGCGGGCTGAACTGAAAGTTCTGGAACATGGCAGAGGGGACAAGATTATTGTCTTCAAGTACAAAGCCAAAAAGAATTACCGCCGCAAACAAGGACATCGTCAGCCCTACACCAAGGTGGTTGTCGAGGCGATTAAAGACTGATCAAGAGATTTCATTTTTCATAGCGTATGACAGATGAAGAGTTTACATCAGTTTGTACTGGTAAATAAAAGGAGGTGTACTCCATGGCTCATAAAAAAGGGGTAGGAAGTTCTCGGAACGGACGCGACAGTAATGCGCAGCGCTTAGGTCTGAAACGCGGAGACGGACAATTTGTAACTGCCGGCAATATTATCGTCAGACAACGGGGGACCAAGTTTCATCCCGGGAAAAACTGTGGACTTGGCAAAGATGATACTTTGTTTGCACTTATAGATGGATATGTAAAATTTGAACGCAAAGACCGCAATCGTAAACAAGTAAGTATATATGATAAACGTCCCGGATCGCAAACGGTAGCACAAGCCCAATAAGCAGCTAAAAATAACCCCTGGGTAAAACCCAGGGGTTATTTTTAGCTCACTAAACAATAATGAACTAAGCACATTATGCTTAGGAAGAAAGGGAGTGAACTGCTGTAGAACATATTATTCGTAAATTATTAGCTGAACAATTGAAATGGTACCGCTTACAAAGACATGATTTTCTGAATCACTGGCAGGTTATTATGGGCTATCTGCAGCTTAATAATCCGGATAAGGCTTTAGAATATATGCGCAAGGCGTTGCAGGGAATTCAGAATGAGCAGAAGATCGGCCAAATTTCCAACGATATCCTGGGGGCAATCCTGCTTGGCTGGGTTAATCGTTTAAGGCAACAGGAAATTAATACTACAATTGATTATCCGGAAACCATGAAAGAACAGGGTTATTGGCAGGATAACTGGTTTGACGAATATGCGGAAGCTTTCTACGGGTACACTATGGAGTGTATGGAGAGTATTGATCTTGAGAACAGCGGCTTATTGAAAGAGTGTTGCGCGGAAATCATTTTGGAAGGACAACTGTCCTGCTGTTTCAGGTTCCTGAGGGAAGGGGTACGGCTGAGGGAAATCCGCTTTGCCCCAAATAATCCGGGAGTTTGAGGGAGAATATTAATATGTTTTATGATCAAGCCAGAATTTATGTTAAAGGGGGAGACGGCGGTTCCGGCGCCGTAGCCTTTCGCCGGGAGAAGTATGTCCCCGAAGGCGGTCCCAGCGGCGGGGATGGCGGACGAGGCGGCAGCGTTATTTTTGTCGCGGAAGAAGGGTTAAGGACCCTGGTTGATTTTCGCTATAAACGGCATTATACAGCGGGGCGGGGAGAACATGGTCAAGGCAAGAATATGCATGGCAAAAGCGGCGAGGATCTTGTTCTGAAAATCCCCAGGGGAACGCTTGTTAAAGATGCGGATAATGGCGAGGTTTTGGCCGATTTGACAGAACACGGTCAAAGAGTGGTTGTGGCCCGCGGGGGCCGGGGCGGCCGTGGAAACGCCCGCTTTATAAGCAATGCCAATAAGGCGCCGACCCTCTCGGAAAATGGAGAACCCGGGATTGAACGCTGGCTTGTCCTGGAACTTAAGTTATTAGCAGATGTCGGTTTAGTGGGGTTTCCCAATGTCGGCAAGTCAACTATTATCTCCAGGGTATCGGCGGCCAAGCCGAAAATAGCGGATTATCATTTTACAACCTTAGTGCCTAACCTTGGTGTAGTGGAGCTTGAGGATGGGATCAGCTTTGTGATTGCCGATATTCCCGGCCTGATTGAGGGGGCGCATACCGGCGCCGGTCTGGGCCATGATTTTTTACGTCATACTGAACGTACGAAGTTAATTCTTCATGTCCTGGATATTTCCGGCTCAGAAGAGCGGGATCCAATTGAAGATTTTAAAATTATTCAGGAAGAACTTCGTCTCTACAGGACCCGTTTGGATGAACGTCCTGTGCTGATTGTTGCCAATAAGATGGACCTGTCAGGCGCTGAAGAAAATCTGAAACGTTTACGTTCAGAACTTGGGGAGCAATTCAAAATATATCCGGTTTCGGCGGTAACAGGGGAAGGACTGGCGAGATTGCTGCAGGATATCTCTGTGATGTTACCCAATCTGCCTGTTCCCGAATTGGAGTTGCATCAAGTGGAACATCGCCTGAATCAAGTGAGGGAAGAGGATCGTTTTACCTTAAGCAGGGAAGATGAAATTTTCGTGGTTAAGGGTAAGGAGATTGAACGGCATCTGGCCATGACCAATTTTGAAAGTGAAGCAGGATTACACCGTTTTCAAAAGATCCTTAATGTTATGGGGATTGATGACGCCTTGCTGGCCCAGGGTATTAAGATCGGTGACAAGGTTAAAATCGGCGATTTTGAATTTGAATGGGAGGAATAAAAAAATTATATACAAACCGGCAGTATTTATGCTAATCTGGGGTTAATCTCTGAAAATAACACCCTCCGGAAGATCCAAGTGTACGTTCACCATCGCTGCGGAGCTGCTCACTCAACTACGCAGCTAAAGTGCCAAACCTCTGGGTTAGTCTGAATGTCACGCAGCTTTTTTGCCGTCATGCCACTTTGCCGTCCATGGCAGGGGCTAATCAAGACATCCTTGTCTTAGCCATGGCAAAAGCTGCATCAGTCCATCACGACACTATCGCCATCCGTGACGGTGTCTAATCAAAACATCCGTGTTTTAGTCATGGACAAGTCCTTGGCACTTCTTAACGCTGCTCCGTTTCGTTCGCTTACGCTCCTCCGCGAAAACGGTTCTCTTAAACACTTGGATCTTCCTCCGTTTAATTTTCATCCTTCTGATGATGCCATGTCAGCGGCATGGGGCTCTACTCTATTTTAAATTTATTTTGTTAAATTATAATTTCACTGCAAAAAGTATTAAACAACTATTGCAGAGAGAGCATTAAGCGGAATTTGCTTAATTCAAAGGAGACGAAGGCACCGGATGTGCCAAGTGCCGAATGTGCCAAGACTTGAACATGGATGTTCTGATTAGCCACTGCCACGGACGGCAAAGTGGCGTGACGGCATAAACAGCGGCGCACTTACAGTAATACTTTTGGGCTTTGGCGTGTAGTTTTAGCGTCAAGTGAATAGCAAATGTAGCGTTTGCGAACATGCAATAGTGCCGAACCTACAGTTATGGAGTTTCTGCAGCAGAATCAATTATTCTCGATATGATTTTTTTACGAACTGCCTAATGAAGCATTATCATGCAATGGAGGGTATAAATATGTACAATATAAAAAGTCCTGAATTAGAACAATTTGAAATGCAAATGCTTGATAGGCTGAGCCTTAAGGCTGAGAAGAGCAGCTTTATTGAACCTGAATTGTTCAATAAATATAAAGTAAAGCGGGGACTCCGTGACCCGGATGGAACGGGCGTACTTGTCGGTTTGACAGAGATTGGCGAGGTACATGCTTTTATTCTTGATGAAAATGAAATTGTCCCTGTTCCCGGCCGCTTGCTTTACCGGGGGATTGACATCCGCGATATTGTTGAAGGGTTTAGCAAAGAAGACCGGTATGGGTTTGAAGAAACCTGTTATTTATTATTATTTGGGGAACTTCCCTGCAGGGATTCGCTTGCTGAATTTGAGGAACTCTTATCCTTGCATGAACAACTTCCTGAGGATTTTGCCCGGGACATGATCCTGAAAGCACCAAGCAAGAATATAATGAATGCCTTATCAAGAAACGTTTTGGGTTTATATAGTTTTGACAATAACGCTGATGACAATTCAATAAAGAATGTTTTAAAACAATGTGTCAGACTGATTGCCTGTTTTCCTTCCCTGGCGGTTTATGCCTATCAGGCATTTTCTCATTATCATGAAAATAAAAGTTTATATTTGCACATTCCCAGACCTGAATTGAGTACTGCGGAAAATATCCTGCACATGCTTCGCCCAGACAGTAAATATACCAAGCTGGAGGCGACCCTGCTTGATATTGCGCTTGTGCTTCATGCCGAGCACGGAGGCGGTAATAACTCATCCTTTGTGACGCATGTTGCAACCTCAACAGGAACAGATACGTACTCTGTAATTGCTGCCGCGCTGGGGTCTTTAAAAGGCCCCAGACACGGCGGGGCCAATATCAAGGTTGTGCAGATGTTTGAGGAAATGAAACAAACCTTGAATGATTGGAATGATAATGAAGAGATTGAAAATTATCTTACCAAAATCCTTAATAAGCAAGCTTTTGACCATTCAGGTTTAATATATGGGATAGGTCATGCTGTTTATTCAATCTCCGATCCCCGGGCTGTCATATTTAAAAATTATGTCGCTAGGCTTGCCAAGGAAAAAGGCTTGGAGGAAGAGTTTAATTTATATTCAAAAGTAGAGGAATTAGCACCCCAGGTAATGGAGAAATATGGCAAGATGTTCAAGGCGGTCAGTGCCAATGTTGATTTTTATTCCGGATTTGTCTACAGAATGTTGGGAATTCCGGTGGAAATGTTCACGCCGATTTTTGCCATTGCCAGAATAGCGGGGTGGAGCTCGCATCGCATTGAAGAAATTGCCAATTCCGGAAAAGTCATCAGGCCATCCTATAAAAGTGTTGCGAAAAGGCGTAACTATATTTCTTTGAACGAACGCTGATCTATAATGATTTTTATCCTCCCTGGAATTTTATTTTAAAGAATTCGGGGAGGATATTTATTTATAAAAACAGCAGCTTGTGTTAATATTAAAAAAAATTAGAAAAAGGCGGAAAAGCAGTGGATAGGTTAGGCATTATGGGGGGAACTTTTGATCCGGTACATTTTGGGCATTTAGTTGCCGCAGAGACAGCCAGGACAGAGTTTAACCTGGCAAAAGTACTGTTTGTCCCCTCCGGGAACCCTCCCCACAAGGATCTTAGTAAAGTCAGTCCGGCAGCCTTGCGTTACGAAATGGTAAGGCGCTCAATTGCTGATAATGATTATTTTGCAATTTCCGATTTAGAGTTAGAGAGGCCTGGTCCCTCTTATACTGTTGATACCTTGCGCTTTTTACATAAAACCTTGGCCTGTGACGATTTTTTTTTCATTACCGGGACAGATGCTTTGCGGGAAATATTTAATTGGCGTTATCCTGAGGAACTTTTTAAGTTAACCCAATTCATTGGGGTTATCCGGCCGGGTTTTGACGCTAAGGGCTTTCTGGAAATGTCTGTGCGGAACCATCCGGAAAGCGCAGGCCGAATCCATCTCCTGAAAGTGCCTGCTTTAGGAATTTCTTCGACGGATATTCGCCGGCGCGTCCGCCAGGGCAAGTCAATTCGCTACTTATTGCCCGAACCTGCAAGATTATTTATCTTGGATAATAACCTCTATAAAGATTAATAGTTAATATTTTGCTTTTTATAAACTGTATAGTCCGGTGTAATTTGCTAATACTAGTGACGAATTCAATTATTAAGAGGTGACTAAAATGCCAAGTACCCTATATGTTGGAAATCTCCCTTGGAATACTACTCCGGAAGACATTAATGATTTTTTTGGACAATATGGGGAGGTAATTCGCAGCCGGATAATAACTGACCGGGAATCAGGGCGTTCAAGAGGTTTCGGCTTTGTCGAGGTAGCAGAAGGAGACGCGGAACGGATGGCTACGGATTTAAACGGTAAAGTCTTCGGCGGGCGCCCTTTAACTGTCAATGAGGCCAGACCTAAGCAAGTATATTAAAAAACCTGACCGGGAGATCTTCTTTTTGCCGGCGCAAAGGAGGGTCTCCTGATTTTTTTACAGGAAAAACCAGGTTGAAAACTATGGTTGGAATGTTAAAATATATTAGACAAATTAAGGAAGGGGATAAATAAAGAACGTGGGATTAGATAGCCGCAAGGCTCTGGAATTAGTTTCCAAAAGTTTATCTGCTAAAAAATTACGGCATACTATAGGTGTTAAAGATTTAGCCGAAGATTTAGCCCGACATCATGGTTTGGATCCGGAAAAGGCAAAGTTAGCCGCTTTACTTCATGATTTGGCAAAAGAGATTCCCCTGGAACGGCAATTAATCCTGGCCCGCCGCTGGAATTTAATACATTATCCGGAGGATGAGCTATCCCCTCAGGTATTGCATGGACCATTGGCAGCTTATTGTCTGGAACATCAGCATGGAGTTAATGACCAGGAAATATTGGCGGCCATCGCCCATCATACTTTGGGTTTCCCGGGAATGTCCCGGTTGGAAATGTTGATTTACAGTACTGATATGGTTGAACCAAATCGTAAATTTCCAGAAGTGGACAATTTGCGTCAAGCCTTGTATCATAGTATTGAGCAAGGAACATTAGCTTGTATGGAACATTCCATAGAGTTGCTCAAGAAAACAAAAAAATTAATTCATCCGCTTACTATTTCAGCCCACGAAGAATTACGGAGGAGGCTCGGATTTGGAACTTGATTTAAAACAATTAAAATATGCTGTTTCTCTGGCGGAAGAGAAAAAAGGTAAAGATATTATCCTCTTGAACCTGAAAGGTATTTCCTTGGTTACTGACTACTTTTTGTTGGTAACCGGCAACTCGGTAATCCAAGTCAAAGCAATCGCCAATCATTTTGAAGAAAAATTACCCGAAACAGGAATACCTGTTTTACGGGTGGAAGGTTTGCCGGAGGCGACGTGGGTTTTAATTGATTGCGGAGATTTAGTTGTGCATGTAATGACCCCGGAAACCCGGGAATTCTATAATATAGAGCGTTTATGGGGCGATGCCGAAGTAATGTCCTTGTAATACCTGATGTTAGTTTGGAAAGTGTACTCTTGTCCCTTTAGGGGCGAGGGTTTTATACTGTTTCCGGAGGAATCCGGAGTGAGTACAAATAATTAGGGCCTGGTTGCATGCCGGGATATTTTATAAACTTTTTGTAGGAGGAAGTTAAATGCAGGAAAGATATATTTTTGCCGAGATCGAACGGAAATGGCAGGAGCGCTGGCTGAAAGACAATATGTATAAGGCTGACGCTTCTTCAGGTAAACCTAAATTTTATGCCCTGGCGATGTTTCCTTATCCTTCGGGTGATCTGCATATGGGACATGTACGCAACTATTCGATCGTTGATGTGATTGCCCGTTTTAAACGGATGCAGGGGTTTGAAGTTTTACACCCCATTGGCTGGGATGGTTTTGGCCTGCCCGCGGAAAATGCGGCAATTAAGAATCAGACTCCGCCGGTCGATTGGACCTGGCAGAACATTACCAACATGAAGCGTCAGCTCCAGGAAATGGGTATTTCCTATGACTGGGAGCGGGAGGTTGCTACCTGTCATCCGGAATATTATCGTTGGACACAGTGGATGTTCCTCGAGTTCTATAAACATGGCCTGGTTTATAAAAAGAAAGCGGCGGTGAACTGGTGCCCGTCCTGTGCTACTGTGCTTGCCAATGAGCAGGTTGTTAATGGGGTTTGTGAACGGTGCGAGACAATGGTAACAAAAAAGGACCTGGAACAGTGGTTTTTTAAAATTACCGACTATGCGGATATTTTACTGGAGGATCTTGATAAACTGCCGGGCTGGCCGGAAAAGGTTAAAAGCATGCAGCGCAATTGGATTGGCCGGTCTGAAGGGGTAGAGGCTAACTTTCCCCTGGAAGGACGGCCGGACCAGTTAACAGTGTATACAACCCGCTTTGATACAATATATGGGGTCAGTTATATCGTCCTGGCGCCTGAACATCCTCTGGTAAAAGAACTTGTCAGGGGAACAGAGTATGAAACAGATGTCCTGGCTTTTCTTGAAAAAATGAAGGGCCTGAATGAGATTACCCGAACTTCAACCGAAGCAGAAAAGGAAGGGTTTTTTACAGGCAAGTATTGTATTAATCCAATGAGCGGGGAACGTGTTCCCATCTGGATCGCAAACTATGTCTTGCTGGAGTATGGAACAGGCGCTGTTATGGGTGTTCCTGCCCATGATGACAGGGATTTTGAGTTTGCCCTTAAATACGGGCTTGAAATTATCCCGGTTATTCAGGATCCGGCTTGCTCCCGGGAAGAACTGGCTAAGCCTCTGACTGAAGCTTATTTGATTGACGGAATTATGGTTAATTCCCGGGAATTCGATGGCCTGCCCAGTGAAGAAGCCATTGAGCGGATGGCGGATGAAGCGGAAATACGAGGAGTTGGCAAGCGTAAAGTTAATTTCCGCTTAAGAGACTGGCTGATTTCCCGTCAGCGTTATTGGGGTGCGCCTATCCCCATGATTTATTGTGAAAAATGCGGGACAGTTCCCGTTCCGGCTGACCAGCTTCCGGTTCTTTTGCCGGCGGATGTAGTTTTTCAAAGCGGGGTAAATCCTTTGACGACATCCGAATCCTTTGCCCAGACAAAATGTCCGGCTTGCGGTGGTCAGGCACAGCGGGAAACAGATACTATGGATACTTTTATGTGTTCTTCCTGGTATTATTTGCGTTATACCGACCCTCGCAACCAAGAAGCCCCTTTTTCCGGGCAGGCAGTTGATTACTGGATGAATGTTGATCAATATGTCGGCGGGGTGGAACATGCTATTTTGCATTTGCTTTATTCGCGCTTTTTTACAAAAGCTTTACGGGATTTCGGTTATTTGCAAAGCGCTGAGCCTTTTGAAAACCTCCTCACTCAGGGCATGGTATGTATGGAAGGTTCCAAGATGTCTAAATCCAAAGGCAATGTGGTTAGCCCCGAAGAGATTATCGAACGTTTTGGCGCCGATACAGCACGTTTATTTATTCTTTTTGCCGCTCCTCCGGAAAGAGATTTGGAATGGAGTGAACAAGGTGTTGAAGGCTGTTTTCGTTTTTTAAACAGGGTATGGCGTTTGGCGGCCCAATTGAAACAGTTGTCAGAGAGCAACAGTAAATCCGGCGGGGGCGGAACTTTTCAGGACCTCGATCCTCAGGCGAAAGAAATGCGCCGGCTGACCAATTTGACGATTCAGCGGGTAACCGGTGATGTCGGCTTGAGATTTAATTTTAATACGGCAATCAGTGCGGTTATGGAACTTGTTAATGCCCTGTATCTTTACAAGGAACAGGCCAAGGCAAACCTGAAAGTGGCTCAGGAGGCGCTGGCAAGCATAATCCTGCTGCTTGCTCCGTTTGCGCCGCATATTACGGAAGAACTATGGTCTGAACTCGGTTGTTCAGGCAGTGTTCATGACCAGGAATGGCCGAAAGCAGATGAAAAGGCCCTTGTGCAGGATGAAAAAACCATTATCCTGCAGGTTAACGGCAAATTAAGAGACAGGATTCAAGTGCCGGCTTTAATAAGTAACCAGGAATTGGAGGCCAAAGTTCTTGCTCTCGAAAAGATTCCGGAATGGACTCAGGGAAAGGCCATCGCAAAGGTGATAATAGTACCGGGCAAATTAGTTAACCTGGTGATTAAAGGATAAATTTAGCAGATGTGGGATAACAGCATGCCGAATTTAACCGGTATGTTGTTTGCTTATTTTCCAAGCACGTAGAAATTATCGGACTGCCGTACTTTTTCCGACAGCATAAGTCAAGTTTCGCGGCAGGAATGTGCAGGAAAGATAGAGAATGGAAAAATGATCAAGCTTTAAGGAGTCTTTTTTCGAAAAAGAAAAATTAAACAAAAAGGAATTCGGAAAATAGTGGTAAATTTATAATGAGTTTGGTAGAATAAAAGAAAGGATGTTTAGAAAATGAGCTATGACAGGATTGCGAAACTGGTACATCAATATGTCAAAAATCCGGAGAGTACGTTAACTCAGGGAAAGAGGCCGGCTGAAAAAGAAGTAAAGACTGCTGAATTATCTGTTATTCAAAGTGTTTTTTCCGGATATCAGGTATCCGGGGATGTTATGGCAATTAAGGTGCTTCCTTTGAGAAGTTGGGGTTAAGAGAAATGAGGCTTCAGCTTGATCAGATTATTATTACAGAAATCAATCAAATACTGAACAGGGCCCAACTGAATACAGAAATGTTGGATATCATTAAATCCTCACTTATCGCTGATTCAAGTACAGGTGAATTTTTTCGGTGGGCCCACTTAACTTTATTAAGCTGTGAGTGTGTTAACGGAATATCTGAAGCGGCGCTGCCGGGTGCAATTGGGATGGAGTTATTTGCCTTGGCAGCGGATATTTTTGATGATGTCCAGGATCAGGATAATGATGACCTGCCGTGGCGCAAACTTTCCGATGCCAATGCTATTAATTTGGCTATTTGCCTGCTTATGCTTAGTTTTGAGGCAGTTTCTAATATAGCGGATAACCGGCTTTTCCGGGAGATCAGCACGATCTTGCATCGTACAGGAATAAAGGCCAGTAACGGTCAATTCCGGGAGTGTCTCTACGATGACAGGCAGCATATAACCCTCGAACAATATTTTGAGATGATTAAGCAAAAATCAGGAAGCTTAACGGCTAATGCCTGCAGGATAGGGGCAACGTTAGGCGGCGCGCCTCCGGAAGTAATCAGTCAAGTGGAACAGTTTGGGACAAATTTTGGGATAATGAGTCAAATTAGTAATGATTTAAATG
>DATMXV010000418.1:0-5222 GCA_035561335.1 Desulfitobacteriaceae bacterium | reverse complement strand
AAGAAGTGTCATAGCATTATTCCGGAGTTTATCACTTGTCTCAATTGCGGTAAATCTATTCGCTTGTCCCCGGTGGGCGTCTTGGGATGTATTCAACCCGAATGTATTGAACATACCTGGCTTAATATTCATTGTCCATTTTGCTTTAAAGGGATTCGCCGATTAACTGATCCGAAAACCGAAACAACAACACAAGAGAATTGGCGGCAGATTGTAAAAGCACGTCAGGAAAAGCGAGATAACATGGTAAAATTATTCAATTTAAGCAAATGAAAAAATTTATTAAAAGGAGATGTTTTTAAGTGTATAACTCAAAACCAAGTCAGAGTCAAATGACCGCCGCTGAATTGTCGGCACTCCAAAACCAGGCTCAGAATGATGCTTATTCCTTTGTGAACTATCTGAATAATCAAGGTTGGAATGAGTCTGCTATTGTCAACGAGATAACCAGAAAGGCACACAACGGCGACTTAGACATGGTGGATATTCCAAAACTAATGAGATACATCCAATTCGACCGATACAACTTTGGCACTAAATAACAAGGGAGGGAATTAAATAAATGTCTTACGTTGATGAGCTCAGGAAAAAGCATAAGGGCGCAAGCTCCCTTCAATCCCTTATTGACGAAACGAATTCGTATTATTCACAAAACCAAAAACAAGGTATTGAGCCTTCATACAAAGATGTTAAAAGCGTATTACCTTTATTTATGCAAAAAGAAGTTCTTAATGTTCCCACTATCCCAATGAAAGGGGCCAGTCTGTCGGAATCAAACCCCGTAATTAATAAAGGCTTGCAAGACAAATTATTTCTTACTAATCCCTTCCCGATCAGGCAAAACGACAGTATTCCTATGGCCGCATTAAAGGGATTGGGGGACTTTACGGTTAGCTTAGGCTCCGCTCCCGGGGAACTGGCAAGGAAGGCGGCTATCCAGTTTGGAAGTATTGCTTCCGGCAAGGGTGTTGCCGCTGATTTGCCTAAGAACACATCTTTTATCAGTGATATCCTTCCTAAAGGGATGTCAAACAAGCTTCAGCAATTTGAACAGTCTCACCCTATCATTGGTGGTATCGGAAATATGCTCCTGGAAACCGCGGCAGACCCGGCAGCTTATATCACGGGAAATACTGTCCTCAATGCCTTCAAGCCAAAGACGGGTATTGAGCAAGCGGCCAAGAATATAGGGAAGGTTAATTTTCCTGAACCGGAAGGGAAAAATGGCATTAAATCTCTTGATCAAAAATGGAACGAGGCGCTTTTAAAGAAGCCTTCGGGAACCAACAGACTTGAGCCGGAGTTTATGAAGATGGAGCGGGAGCGGGCGGCCAAGGTTGAAAGGCCTGATAATACTTCTCTTGGTCAAAAATGGCTGGATATTCAAAATACTTTTAAATCTCCAGCTAAACCAAGTAAAGGACTTGTTATCCCTGACCATATTCAGGCATTGTTAAAGAGTAATCCAAAGAATGCCGATTCTAAAATAATCGGAAACAACCCATTTATTCCCTCAGGCTTAAAAGAGCGGGGCTTTTCCAAAAATGTCCGGACTGACGAATATATGAATCCAAAGATTCGTACTGACTTTACAGGCAATCCGGCAGTATATGAGCAATTGGCCAACAAAGACACATTGGCTAAGGCCCAGGCCAGATTTAATAAGGGCTATGAAAAAGCCTTAGACGAATGGAACGGCTCTTTGGATACCTTTAAGGCCGATGACGTACCGTTAGCCAGACTGCTCGCGAATGAAGCTGCGCAAAGAAACGATCTGTCGACTGCTCGAAAAATTATAGACGATGCGGCCGAAAAACTGACTCAGGCCGGACAGTTCTCCCAGGCTACCAGGATACTCCGTCAGGTGAGTGATCCCGGGGCTTTCATAATTAGTTTCCGGAAAAGGATCAACAAGCTGAATCAGCAAGGCCAAAAAATGTTTGGCAAGAAGTGGACGGATATTAACCTTACCGATGATGAGCTTCAGGATATTTTCGGCAATTGGAATAAGCTTGACGATGCCGGTAAAGAAAAACTGACTGAGGGTATCTACAACCGGATCAGCAACCAAATACCCGTTACCAAGCTGGAGCAGTACGATAGCTGGCGCAGGATGGCTATGCTGCTGAATCCTAAAACCCATATAAGAAATACAATCGGCAATGTCATTATGATGGGCACCCGAAAGACTTCCGACACTATAGGGGCCACACTGGAGAAAGCGGCCGGGGTTCCTACAGGCGAAAGAACAAAGTCCTTTGGCTGGTCACGGAATAGGGCTATGGTAGAAACGGTTGATAAAGAATGGAACGCCGCAAAGAAAGACCTGACGAGTATCAGCCGCTGGGATTTAGAAGACTTAAGGCTGACGAATATGGATAAGCAAATTTTTAAGAGCAGCGCCTTAAACCGGCTGGACCAGCTCAGCAAAAACACGCTGAATATGGAGGACAATATCTTTCTGGAAAGGGCTTATAAGGACGCTCTGGGGCAATACCTGAGCACAAATAAATTAAGCGAAGCTACGGCGAAGGCACAGGAATATGCCAAGCGCCGGGCCCTGGAGGCCACGTTTAAGCAGGCCAATGTTTTGTCCAGGACAATCCAAAACCTGAAGAAAAGCGGCGGCATTATCGGGAAGGCAACAGATATCGCCATACCATTCAGCCTGACACCAAGCAATATTGTAGCCAGGGCTGTTGAATACAGTCCTTTAGGAATCCTTAAGGCCCTGTACTCCAAAACAAAAGGAGCGACGCCGACTACTGTCATTGAGGATCTTTCTAAAGGCATGACGGGCACAGGGATAGCCGCGCTGGGCTTTATCCTGGGCGCTTCAGGCTGGGCCCGGGGCAAGTCCGGCACAAGCAAGAATGTCGAAGGCTTGTTAAGCCAATTAGGAGAGCAGCCGTATTCCTTAACTACACCTATCGGCAGTTATACCCTGGATTGGGCGCAGCCTGTCTCGGTTCCCTTCTTTATGGGGGTAGCCGTATATGAAGCGCTGCAGAAAGAAAAACCCACTGTTGCGGACACGGTTGTTAACGCCTTAAGCGGGGGAGCGGATACCATTTTTAATATGACTATGCTGCAGAACATTAAAGACCTTTTAGGCGGGGCGTACAGTTCCGTATCCGAATCCCTTATGTCCCTGCCCGCCGATTATCTGAGCCAGGGTATGCCGACATTATTAGGGCAAATTGCCCGGACCGCCGACGATACAAAGCGCAGTTCCTATAACCTGGACCCTTTAAAGCAACTGGCGAATACGTTTGCCCAAAAGATACCGGGCTTATCGACCACACTTGAGCCCAGCCTTGATATATTCGGCCGGGAACAGTCCCGGGGAGGACCGCTGCAGCAGTTCTTCAGTCCGGGATACGCTAAGGGTAAGTCTTTAGACAAGGCAACAGCGGAGGTTGCCCGGTTATTCAAAAGTACAAAACAAACAGATATCTTGCCCAAGACGGCTCCCAGGTCCGTGACGGTTAATAAAAAAGAAATCCAGCTGACGCCGCAGCAGGTTACGGAGTTTCAGCGGAATATGGGACAGGCTAATTATGCCGATCTGCAGAAGGCCTTGCTGACATCAGCTTACCGGAATGCAGTCGATGGGGAGAAGGCCAAGCTGATCAAGGCGATAGTTAGTGAAAATTATGATGATACCAAAGATGCTATGTTCGGAAAGGAAAAGCCGAAGAAAGTAAAACTGGAAACTCTGAAATAATCCGGGTACTGCAACCGAAAACCTAGTAAAACCTAGTATTAAAAAAGTATTATAAATGACGCTGAAAACTTGTCAAAACTTGTCATCCGGGAAGCTTAATACCCGAACCGGCCATTGCGGCAGCTACTAGGGAAAACTAGGACTAGACATAACCTTAAAACCCCGGTAGCCCGGTAATAACCATAAGTTTTTATAAGTTCCTTTTAGGCATTCCTCATAGGCCTGAACTTAACAAAACCTAACATTCAACATATTTAAAAGGAAGTGGTTTCAGATGAAGGATTCTGTAGGTCATGGTGAGAAACGCAGTCGCAGGGAAGAATTGGCATTAGCCGCTCTAATAGCAGAACCTACTCTTGCCAAAGCTGCACAGGCGGCCGGTATTGGTGAGGTAACTCTATGGCGTTGGCTCCAAGATGAAGACTTCCAGAATAAATATAGGACAATAAGAAGGCAAGCAGTTACTCAGGCTGTTGCACAACTACAAAAAGCTAGCTCGGAAGCAGTTCAGACATTACAAGGTATTATGAATGATGCAGAGACACCGGCAGCGAGCAGGGTTACAGCAGCAAGAACCATTTTGGATATGAGCCTTAAGGCAATAGAAATAGAGGACCTGGCTGGACGTGTTGAAGCACTTGAGAAGGCCTTGAAAGCCAGTGAAAAGAAGAGGTGTAGTGCATGAGTATAAGGGGTAAGATTGAAAGGTTGAGTCGGCATTTAACTATTAATTCCCCGGAGGAAGAAAGGCTCCAAATGTATGCAGCTATGACATCTGAAGAACGTAGACAGAGAATAGATGAAATTGTTGACTCTATGGGTATTAAAAAGATACGCGAGCTTATTACAGAGCTTGGAGATAGTCCAGATGGGAGAAGGTTGAGAGAGTATCTGAATATGAGGCCTTAGTATTACTATGGAAATCCCTCCTGCCTTGATTGGTGGGAGGGGTTTTGTGTTTTCGATAACATTTATTAAAGTATTTAATACTTAAAACCGATAATAAAAATAGAGAGCAATCACCTCTCTTATGTTAAGCTAACATCCTTATCTTCCCCTCCAGAGCGAGGGGAACTTTTTTTGTTTTATAGAAGGTATAATAGGTTTAATAAAGAAAAGATATTGCATAACAACTTGAAAGGATCCCCACCAATGCTCAACATCAACCGCATATTTATTTTGAAGTATATGAGGCTTATTAACCGGGCAATAATATTAATAAGCACACATACCATCTTTTCCTTACCCTCTGCCGGCAATGGCGGGGGGTATATTTACCATTTATAAGGAGCAGCTTAATGACCATACCGGTAATATCTGTAACAATCTTTTCGATAATGATTTTTATATGTGCAGTCAGTTGTATTCGGACGAAGAATCTCATGGCGTTCATTGGATTCCTGTCGTCGTACTTAGTGTTTTGGTTGTATATTTATTTGGAAAATAAATTTGCTTTCCATGTGATTGATTTGATTTTACTTTTAGTAGTAATAAC
>DATMXV010000417.1:0-4835 GCA_035561335.1 Desulfitobacteriaceae bacterium | reverse complement strand
GAATAAATAAAGGGGGTGAGCTTGGTATAGGCAGATTGCTTAATCGTTTTAGGAAAACAGGTTATGAAAAGGAGGAAAAAGAAACATGGGAAATCCAAAAGCTGTAAGGGAACTTAAAAAACCAAAAAATTTAGGGTTAATATCCCCAATTGAAAAAGAAAATCTTGAGAGATGCATAGTCGAAGTTGAAGATCCAATTGGCGCCAGGAACTGGAATCTCGCTCCCCAGATAGTTGAACAGATCAAAAATTTGGAGTTCGGTACCAGGCTTAATGCTCTCAGAGAGGAAATCAGAACTACCCTCCCGGTACTTAAGATCAAAGAAAGAGCTAAACCGGTGATGGAAAGTTTAAAAGAAACCGAAGGCGAGGACCAGCAGATAAGAATGGCTAAGTCCCTGGCTAAGGTCCTGAGAGAGATTCCGGTAGTAATCAGGGACAATGAATTAATTGTTGGTTCCCTTACCAAAGAAGTCAGAGGAGCTTTGTGGTTCCCGGAAATTGTCGACTGGCTGGCTGACGAAATAGACACCATTTCTACCAGGGAGTGGAACCCGTTTATACTTTCTGATGAAGATAAGCAATACTATCTGGAAGAAGTGCATCCTTACTTTAAGGACAGGTCCAGTTTAAGCAGAATCTATAAGACCCTGCCCGAGGATATCAGGGAAAAATACAGTGCCGGTTTATGGTCTAATGGGATTGCCCAGGAAGGTCATATTGGTCATATTATTGTTATAGATCGTATGAGGTTATTAAGAGGGATTGGCTGGTATAAAGCAAGAGCTCTCGAACTCATGGAAAAGGCTGATAAATGTAGTCCGCACTATCCTGATAGACTTTGTTTCTGGAAAAGTGCAGTTATTATTTGTGACGCAATTAAGGACTTCGCCCATAGGTATGCGGAAGAAGCCCGTAACATGGCTAAATTAGAAAAAGATGCTAAGAGAAAAGCCGAACTGGAAAAAATCGCTGAAGCATGTGACAGGGTACCCTGGAATGCTCCGCGTGATTTCCATGAATGCCTGCAGTCTGCTTGGTTTTATCATTTGATCTATTACCTTGAAACCAATATGACAGCTCAATCCCCCGGCAGAATTGACCAGAAATTCTATTCCTGGTTCAAAAAAGATGTTATTGAAGATAAAACTTTATCTTTGGACGAAGCTAAAGAACTTCTCGGCTGTTATTGGCTGAAGATAGCCGCAACTCAAAAAGTCAACTCCGAAATGGAATCCAAGTGGCGTACCGGCAACCTGATGTTCCAGAACATTTGCCTGGGTGGAACTGATAAAGAAGGCAAGAGTGCAGTCAATGAACTCAGCTACCTGGGACTGAAGATTGAGCAATTCTGCCATCTGGACCAACCGAATGTCGGCATCTGGGTTCACCCCAATGTCCCGGATGATTTCATGGAGGAAGCGGCCAAGGTTGTCAGGACCGGAGGCGGTAAGCCGCAATTTATTGCCGTTCAGAACAAGGTAGAGCACTTTATGAAGGTAGGAGGTTTCCCAAAAGAAATCGCCATGGATTACGATTCGGTTTGCTGCAACTTCATGTGGTACCAGTACTATCCGCACTATGAGCATTCTGCAGATATTGTTCCGGGCAAAGCTATGGAACTGGCTTTGAACGATGGAGTAGAACGCCGCAGCGGCCGGCAGATTGGGCCGAAGACCGGTGATCCGAGACAGTTCAAAAGCATTGATGAAGTCTATGACGCCTGGGATGCCCAAAACAAATACGCCATTGAATCTACCTGTATACATGCCAATGTTATTTACAAGGTCTGGCAGGAGTGGCTGCGGGTTCCTTATACCTCCTTGTTTATCGGGACCTGCATGACAGATGGACGGGATATTACTGACGGAGGTTCCGGCGGCTGTGCGATGACTAACGCTAGTTCTATTGGACTTGTCAATGTTATCAACTCTATTGCGGCATTGGAGAAAGTAGTATTTGATGATAAAAAGGCTACCATGGCCGAGGTAATCGATGCTTTGGATAAAAACTTTGAAGGCTATGAAGATCTGCAAAAGCTGTTATATGACGCTCCCAAGTATGGTAACGATGATGACTTTGTTGATAAATGGATTCGTGTTATTCAATATGAGATTAGTGACGAATATAACAAATATCCGTTGCGTTTTGGCAGAAACAGAAAGCACTTGGGTTATCTGCATTTATCCGCAGGGGTGCCCTTTGGCGGCATGACAGGAGCTTTGCCGGACGGTAGATATGCCGGAATGCCCTTTGCCGAAGGAGGAAACTCACCTTACCAGGGCACAGACACACATGGACCGCTGGGTTCAATGCGCACATTAGCTAAGTGGGATTATGAAAACATGCTGACCTGTATTTATAATCAAAGATATCATCCAACCGCCATAACTACTGATGAGGACGTTAAGAAATTCGCTCAATTGATCAGAACTTATTTATGTTACATGGGTGAAAACGGAAAAGGCGGACAGCATGTTCAATGTAACGTAGTCTCCTCCGAAACCCTGAAGGCGGCTCAGAAGGATCCGTCAAAATTCCGGGATTTAACCATTAGGGTCGCAGGCTATACAGCATACTTTTGTGAAATCTCTAAAGACCTTCAGGACGATATAATTGCCAGAACAGAGTTTGAGGAAGTTAATTGTTAAATAGTATACAGAATTGGACAGATGGAGTTTCCCTGAGAAATTCCATCTGTCAATATCTTAGAATTTCGTATTGGAGGAATTAGCGGTGACGATGACAATAGGTGAAGTACTGACTATGAGTACCAGTAAATTCCCTGAAAAGGAAGCCGTTATTTATAAGGACAAGCGTTTTACCTATAAAATGCTGGATGAAAGAGCCAACAGGCTGGCAAATGCCTTACTTAAATTGGGGTTGAAAAAAGGAGATCGCTGTGCCGTTTTATTTTACAATCGGAGTGAATGGGCAGAAATATACTTTGGTTTGGCCAGAACAGGAATCATAACAGTACCGGTAAACTTTCGCTTAACTGCTCCTGAAATAGAATATATTCTAAACAATTCAGAACCTAAGGCTTTAATATATGAAGAAGATTTTGCTTCAACAATCGAGCAAGTTAAGAAAAATGTTAGTGTGGAACATTATATTTGCGTGAGTAATGATAAGGCTTCAGATTACGAAGATTGTTTAGCCAAAGCCGATTCACAGCCGCCAAATATCCGGGTGGAGGAAACAGATCCAATTTTATTAGCCTATACCTCAGGTACAACTGGATTTCCTAAGGGCGCAGTGGTAACGCATAGAAATTTAGCAACACACCTACTGATTTTTTTTAAGGAATACGGCAACGTTAATTATCGGGATACGATGCTTGTTATTATGCCAATTTTTCATTCGAACGCCACCTGGTTTTTGCTTGGGCTGATTATGGTAGGCGGAACAGCTGTGATCTATCCGTCGGGAGGATTTAATCCGGAAGAGGTACTGGAACTAATAAATACAGAAAAAATCACTTTCTCTTCTGTTGTTCCTACCATGCTGACGATGATTAATAACTTGGCGGAAGACTGCCGGCAAAAATATGATGTCTCAAGTTTAAGAATGTTTCTGGTTGGTTCTGCTCCCTTGCTTACAAAGACCAAGGAAGATACCATTGCCTATTTTAAAAGAGCTGAACTCTTTGAAGGTTATGGATCAACAGAAACCGGCCTTATAACTATTCTTAATCCTCAAGATCAATTGCGTAAACAAAGATCCATCGGATTCCCCGCAATTGGTAAACAAATACGTCTTTTAGACAATGACGGCAATGAGGTAGAACAAGGAGAAGTGGGTGAGTTATTCACAAAAGGATGGGGAATTTTAATCGACGAATATTGGAGAAACCCGCAGGCTTCAAAAGAGGCTTTCCGGGGCGAATGGATTTCGCCCGGCGATATGGCCAGAAAAGATGAAGAAGGTTTTCTATACTTGGTAGATCGTAAAAAAGACATGATCATTACCGGAGGGGAAAACCTTTATCCGACTGAGGTTGAGAATATTCTGGTCAAACATCCGGCTGTCCTGGAGGCTGTCGTAATAGGGCTTCCGGACGAACTGTGGGGAGAAAGGGTGCATGCGGTTATTGTACCCCAACCTGGAATGGCGGTTACCGGAGAGGAATTAAAGGATTTTGTTAAACCGCAGCTGGCCGGATATAAGCGGCCCAAGTCTTATGATTTCGTAAAAGAGTTACCCAAAAATGCTACGGGGAAAATTTTACGCCGCAAGGTTAGGGAGCTTTATTAAGCAGTGAATAATAATAGAATAATTTTGAGTCTGCGAAATTAATTTAATTTTTAATATAGCTTTAATGAAAGGGGAATTGCCATATGATGCCCAAAATTGAGTATGATTTGGAAGCCCAAAAAAAGTTAGCGGTACCTTTAGGTGAACGGGAGATATATCCAAACGCAGGGATGTTAATTGCCAAAACCTTAAAAGAACAGGGTGTTACAGTAGCTTTTGGCGTACCCGGCGGCCACATTTGGTCCATGGTGGATCCTATCAGCAGAATTGGAATCCACACAGTAATCCCGGGTCACGAGCAAACTGCTCCTTATATGGCGGAAGCCTATGCCCAGGTTACCGGGAAGACAGGGGTTGTGTTCGTAACAGCCGGTCCCGGAACGACAAATGCTACAAGCGGTGTTCAACAGGCTTTATTAAGCGGCACCCCCATGGTTGTCCTCACCGGCGGCCATGAGCTTGTCCATGAAAAAATGTTTAATTGTCTGCAGGAAGACTTTACTCAGGAAGTAATGGGCGGCATTACCAAGTGGACCCAGCGGTTAACTGAGATCCCTCAGATCCAGCAGTTTCTTACCA
>DATMXV010000416.1:0-3481 GCA_035561335.1 Desulfitobacteriaceae bacterium | reverse complement strand
GTAAAAGAGTATGCAACCTTTTATAATAAAATTCACAGTCCGATTTTATAAAATTTTTTTTATTTTAGCCGAAAGGAGGTCATTTGATATGAGTACAACTGTTAACGCTCCGATGGCCGGAAAATTAGTTTCCGTTGACGTTAAGGTTGGTGACAAAGTTAAGAAAAATGATGAAGTCGCTACTTTGGAAGCTATGAAAATGTTTATTAAGGTATTTTCTCCGGCCGATGGAACTGTCGCTTCAATTGAGGCAGAAGCTGATGCTACAGTTGACCCGACAACAGTCATTCTGACTCTGGAGTGAATATCCATCTTTTCGGCGGCCGGAGTAAAGAATGACCGGCCGTTTGTATTTTTTTACGGTAATTTTTATTATTGAGGAAAGGAGAGCAGAATGGGAACACAGGAAATAATTCTTGGATTAATAAATATATGTATAATAAATCTTGTCTTGAGCGGAGACAATGCTGTTGTAATTGCCCTGGCCAGCCGTAACTTAGCGGCTAAACAACGGAAACTGGCTATTTTCTGGGGCAGCGCGGGCGCTATTATTTTACGGATTATCCTGACGGTTGTGGCAGTAATGCTTTTGAAAATTCCTTATCTGCAAACAATTGGCGGGTTATTGCTGGTTTGGATCGGACTTAAACTGCTGATAGACGAGGAAGATGAGGATAATATGGAAGCCTCCAGCAGCTTGGTCGCAGCGATCAAAACAATCATCATTGCCGACCTGATCATGAGCCTGGATAATGTTCTTGCGGTCGCTGCCGCCAGTAAGGGGAATTATTTATTGCTGATAATTGGTTTGGCAATCAGTATTCCTATTATCATCTTTGGCAGTCAATTGCTGGTTTGGTTAATGAACAAATTCCCGGCATTTGTTTACATTGGCGCCGGCCTGATAGCCTGGACCGCCGGGGAAATGATTAATACTGACAAAAAAATTGCCCCCCTGCTTTATAACTTCAGTCATGCCGGCGGGGAAGAAGTGGCCAAGTTTTTCAATACTACCCCAGGAGAATTAGCTGCTTATTACAAGACCACAGTAGAGGGGATTACCCAAGCTATGCCTCATTCCATCTTAAATATGCCGGAAAGCTTGGAATGGGTGCTTCCAGCCCTGATTACGGTGCTTGTCTGTGGATTCGGCTGGTGGATTAAACACCGCAGGAAAGCTGTGGAGGTTAATGGGGAGCAACACGAGCAGCAGGCCAAAAGTTCGGCAGCTGAATAGGCCGTAATTTTTAGAGATTTAGCGATAAAGAGGTGGTAGAAGCGATATGCTAGACATTATAACTAGTGAAGGTTTTATTTATAATATTTTAGGCGGATTTACGCACTTAACCTGGCAATCAATAGTAATGTTGATTATCGGCGGAATTTTGCTTTATCTGGGTGTTGCCAAGGATTATGAACCATTATTACTGGTACCTATCGGTTTCGGCTGTATTTTAGCAAATTTACCTTTAACCGAATTAATCCACGTTCCCCGGGAAGGCTTTGTCTTCCATGACAGTGTCCGGGATATCCTGGCAAATGCAGGTCTCCTGAACCTGCAAGAGGGTGTACGGCTTGTTGACGAAGGGATCCTTGATGTCCTTTATAATGCGGGAATTGGCAATGAACTGTTCCCTTGCCTGTTGTTTATTGGGATTGGCGCCATGACCGACTTTGGACCGCTGCTGCAAAACCCCAGAATCCTTCTCCTGGGCGGAGCAGGCCAGTTTGGGATCTTTTTAACCCTGATGCTGGCCCTGGTTCTTGGTTATGATAAACTGGAAGCGATTTGCATTGCGATTATCGGTGCTTGTGACGGTCCGACATCGATCTATATCACGAGTAAATTTAATCCGGCTCTGCTTGGTCCCATTTCAGTGGCTGCCTATTCTTACATGTCCCTGGTGCCGATTATTCAGCCGCCGGTGATGAAGCTGTTTACATCGAAAAAAGAGCGGGAAATGAAAATGTCCTATGAGGTTCTGAAACCGGTTACCCAGACAACCAAGACTTTGTTCCCGGTAGTTGTTACGGTTATTACCCTCTTAATCGCTCCTTCAGGCGCGCCCTTAATGGGCACTTTGATGCTGGGTAATTTTTTAAGGGAATGTAAGGTAGTCGGTAATTTGGTCAAATCGGCTGAAAATGAAATCGCCAGTATCACTACATTATTCCTGGGACTTACCGTTGGCGCTACCATGAACGGAGACGTTTTCCTGACTTTGAAGACTCTGGGCATTTTAGCTCTTGGGTTCATTGCGATTTGCGGTGACACAGCGTTCGGTGTTTTAGGCGCCAAGATTATGAATATCTTCTCCAAAGTAAAGATTAACCCCTTGATTGGCGCTGCCGGTATCTCAGCTTTCCCGATGTCTGCCCGGGTAGTGCATAAAGTTGGGACTGAAGCCAACCCTCACACATATCTCTTGATGCATGCCATGGGTGTTAATACCGGAGGACAGATTGGCTCGGTTCTGGCAGCCAGTATTATGATTGCCGTTATTACTGCCCTGCAGGGTATGGGTATTGTATTATAACAATTTTAGTCAGAAGTAGGTGAATATTATGCATGAAATGTCCAATATGACATTCGGCTGGTTGTTAACTATCATGGCCGGGGGATTAACCATGATTTCCCTGGGGATCATTATTCTCGTTACGAAAATTTTAAAAAGCTTTCAGAAATCCGAAACTGTCCAGAAGGCAAATTGATAGTTTGAAGATTCAATATTGCTTGCTGAGCTCTTAAATGAAAGGCCTCATGGTCCAGAAACTGTGAGGCTTTTATCTACTCTTAAAATAAATTATTACATAAGATATCCTACTCCAGGAGATTCAAATGTACGTTCACCGGTGCTCCAGAGCTGCTCACTCCACTGCGCGGCTAAAGTACCAAAACCTTTGGGATAGTCTGCATGTAAACCATGGTACTTCTTAACGCAGCTCCGTTTCGTTCGTTTAACGCTCCTCCGCCAAACGGTTCTCTTTACACTTGAATCTCCCTACGTTTAATTTTCATCCTTCTGATGGTGTCGCGTCAGCGGCATGGGGGTCTATCCTTTAAATTACAGAAATTAACTTCAAAAGCCTCTGAAGATCCTCAAACTTCAAGATCAGGATTTTGGTTTTCAGGCCGAACTATGCAATGAACAACCTAATAATTTGGAGTGATACTTGTGGCCGATAAGCAAAGAATTATTTTTGAAACTAAACACCCGCCTTTCTCAACGGGTTTGAAAAGAATATTTATTGCCGGTGTCAGTATAAATTTGCTTTTATTAGTCTTATTCAAATGGTCCTGGGCCAGGATCTTAGATATTTTTGTTTTGGTTGCCTTAATGGATTTTGTAACATTTTATTTTCCCGCAGTTACCAAAAAGTATATTATAACCAAGGATAGCTTAATGAGAAAAGGCTGGTTTGGTTCGAAAGAAGTTCCTTTTAAGCAAATCGGCAATATAGCCGCTGCCAAGAATAAAAT
>DATMXV010000415.1:0-8486 GCA_035561335.1 Desulfitobacteriaceae bacterium | reverse complement strand
ACCTGATTCCGTAAAGATGCGGCTGGAATGGAAGGTGTCCGTTAATGAAAAAGGATGAGGAGTTTATTGAAAAAGAGGAAAATAAGAGTGATCCTGTGGAAATTCTTAAAGAAACAGGGGGAATGGAGCTTCCCGATTTTTCGAGCAATATCTACTGTATGACTATTGTTGGCCAGATTGAAGGCCATACAATTTTACCTGTCCAAAATAAAACAACGAAATATGAACATATAATTCCTCAATTAGTGGCTGTTGAGCAAAACCCTAAATTAGAAGGGATTTTGGTTGTCTTAAATACTGCCGGGGGAGATGTTGAAGCAGGTTTAGCCATTGCCGAATTATTAGCCGGGATGAGTAAACCGTCAGTTTCCCTGGTTTTGGGCGGCGGGCATAGTATTGGGATTCCGATTGCAGTTAGTTGTACAAGCAGTTTTATTTCCCCGACCGCGACAATGACTATTCATCCCATACGTTACACAGGCTTGGTAGTCAATGGGGACCAGCAGTTTGAATATCTGAGAAAGATGCAGGACCGGGTTGTAAATTTTATCTGTATGCATTCTAAAATATCAGAACGGCAACTGCGCAGTCTGATGTTTAAAACAGGGGAACTGGCCCAGGATATCGGGGCGGTACTAGTTGGCCAGGAGGCAGTTGAAGCCGGTTTAATTCAAGAGGTAGGAGGCTTGAAAGAAGCCTTCAGCGCTTTAAACAAATTGATTGCCAAATAGGACACTGTTAAAAGTAAATTGCTCAGGCGGCGCAAGCCGCTTTTTTTAATTTCCGAAAGACAATGAGAATTCCGCTAAATGCTCTCTCCGCAATAGTTGCTTAATACTTTTTGCAGGGGAATCAATTATAAGAAAAAGGAATCCGGCTGATTACCGTGGAAGTATAGATTAATAACATGTCAGGAGTTGGAGGACAAAGTCTGTGGCGAAGCGTAAGGGCCGCTATAAAATAAAGAGAAAAGTTAATAATCTTAAACAGACTATTCGCAATGAGATAATCGGCATCTTCATTATCGGGATGGTTTGTTTGGGTTTGGTAGTTATTTTTACCGAACAAAACGGAGTCCTGGGCGAAAAGATAAAAAACGTCTTGTTGATGATTTGCGGCGGCGGGCAGGTTTGGCTGCTCTTAATGATTGGTGCCTGGGGAATATCTTTTATGAACCGCAAGGGACCGGGATTTGGCCGGCGCGGCGGCGGTTTTATTCTGCTCTGGTTAATATTCTTAGGACTTCTGCAACTGCGTTTACCCGGGATTGAGACACTTTCTCAGGGAGAGATCTGGAGTGAAGGTAAATCAGGGCAGGGCGGAGGAATCATAGGGGCAGGGGTAGCATTATTACTCAGGAGCACAGTCGGGATAAACGGAAGTTATGTTATTCTGGGAATGGGAGCTCTGATTGGCGCCCTTTTAGTCCTTAACCGTTCTTTAATCGGCGGTTTACGTGACCTCTATGAGGCCGGTAGACAAATAGCCGGCTGGTTAAAAGAACAAATTTGTGATTTTATTGCAGTTTTTCAATATTCACCCGGGACTGGAACTTTGAGCGAAGATAATACTCCTGAGAGCTTAAACTTTCCTGCTGCGAAAAAGAAAAACAAGCTGAAAATTAATCCTGTAACCCAACCCGGAGGCCAACTTTTAACAAATGAGCCTTTGGTTATTCGCACTTTGGGTGAACCAATCGAAAACGAAGATTTTTTTGATGGGTTGGAACAAGCGGAACACCCGGAGACAGAAGTTTTAGAAGTAGACTCTGCCAATAATCCTGCCCGGAAAACTAATAAAAAGTTAACAGGGACGCCAATCTCCCGGCAAGTACAGGATACTGATCAATATCAGCTTCCTCCCCTGTTACTGTTGCATAAGGCTCTTAAGGTAAATAATCAAAGACTTAATAAAGACTTAGCGGATAATGTTAAGAAATTGGAAGAAACTTTAGCCAGTTTTGGAGTCACAATCAAGGTTACCCATGTAACTCAAGGACCGGTAATCACACGGTATGAGGCTCAGCCTGCTTCCGGGGTTAAAGTCAGTAAAATTACCAATCTTGCTGATGATATTGCTCTGAGCCTGGCAGCTACCAATGTCCGGATTGAGGCTCCGGTTCCCGGCAAATCAGTCGTGGGGATAGAAGTTCCCAATAAAGTAGTTAATTCAGTCCAATTCCGGGAAGTTATCGAGACTTCTGAATTTCAAAATTCTACCAGTAAAATAACTATGGCTTTAGGTAAAGATATAACCGGTTCCACAATAATCGCCGACCTGACCAAAATGCCTCATATCTTAATTGCCGGGGCCACAGGGTCGGGAAAATCAGTTTGTATAAATACGATAATTCACAGTATTTTATTTAAGGCCCGGCCTGATGAAGTAAAATTGCTGCTTGTGGACCCCAAGATGGTAGAATTAGCAAACTATAACGGGATTCCGCATTTAATTGCCCCGGTAGTGACTGATGCCAAAAAGGCTGCCGGGGCCCTGAAATGGATTGTTACCGAAATGGAAACCCGGTACGAGTTGTTTGCCGCTGCTGGAGTACGTGATATTGTCCGTTATAATTATCTTCGGGCTCAGGATAATCAAACTGACCTGGCGGTATTACCGTATGTTGTAGTAATTATTGATGAATTAGCTGATTTGATGATGGTTGCGCCCGGTGAAGTAGAGGATGCCATCTGCCGGATAGCCCAAATGGCCCGGGCGGCAGGGATCCACCTGATTGTGGCGACGCAACGGCCGTCGGTAGACGTGATAACCGGCTTGATAAAAGCGAATATACCTTCCCGGATTGCTTTTGCGGTTTCTTCCCAGACTGATTCCAGAACGATCTTGGATTTGAACGGGGCCGAAAAATTGTTAGGCCGGGGGGATATGCTTTATTATCCAATGGGGGCAGCTAAACCTTTGCGGGTTCAGGGATGTTACCTGACAGACAAGGAAATGGAGAATGTTATAAAATTTTTGCAGAACCAGGCAAAACCTGAATATCAGGAGCTCCCCAATCTGGAATTTACGGCTAATAAGAGCGAGGAAGAACTGGACGACCTGTTCTATCAAGCGGCCCAGTTGTTCATTGAAAATGCCAATGCTTCGGTTTCGCTTTTACAAAGGCGTTTGCGGATTGGTTATACCCGGGCGGCCAGGCTCATGGATTTACTTGAGGAAAAAGGGGTTGTCGGTGGTTATGAAGGGTCTAAACCCAGGACAGTATTGCTGACTCGCGGACAATTTGAATTAAAATACGGTTCTAAAGAAATTAACGGCAATTAGATTTGCGAATTAATCCGGCAGGATTTAATATTAACGTGTAGAATAGAATTTGGAAGGTATATACATGATTCGGGAGATCAGGATCGAAGAATTATTTGTTTTTAAGAAGGCAATCCTTGTTGATGTCCGTTCTGAAGGAGAGTATTCAGAAGCCACGATTCCGGGTGCTCTGAACCTTCCGTTATTTAATAATTATGAAAGAGCAGAGGTAGGCAAAGCTTATACTCAGATTTCACCTTTTGCGGCACGCAAGATCGGTTTGAATTTTATCAGTCCCAAACTGCCTTCATTGGTTGAACGGGCTCTTAAGCTTGCTGAGTCGGGCCAGTTAGTCGTTTTTTGCTGGCGCGGAGGCCTGAGGAGCAAAGCCCTGGCGGCTATCCTGGATTTAATGGGAGTGCCTGTGTACCGTCTGCAGGGTGGTTACAAAGCTTACCGGGCTAAAGTCCTGGAATTTTTTCAGGCTGAACCGGCATTTAAGATTATTGTTCTTTGTGGTAATACCGGTGTGGGGAAAACAGAGTTTTTGGCAAGCTTGCGCCGGGAGGGATATCCGGTAATTGATCTGGAAAAATTAGCTAATAACCGGGGATCTGTTTTCGGGTCCATGGGTTTGGGGGACCCGCCTTCGCAGAAGGCTTTTGAGGGTATGCTTTATGAAGAACTCAAATCTTTGGCAGGTTTTAATTATCTTATTGTTGAATGTGAGAGTAAACGTATTGGAAAGGTTACCTTACCGCTTAGCTTTTACCGGGCAATGCAAAATGGCACAAGGGTTTTATTATTTGATTCAATCCCGAACAGAATTGCCCGGCTTGTCAAGGAATACTCATCCGTACCAAATATTCTGACAGAGACGGACAAGGCCTTGGAACGTCTGCTTAAAACCTTGGGCCGTTCTAAAGTACACGATCTGAAAGAACTGATTCGCCAGGAAAATTATCCGGAATTCACGGAAAAGTTATTATTGGAATATTACGATATTTATTATGCTTATCCTAATGAGGCCTCTGATAAGTACCGGTTATGTCTTAACCAGGAAGATAAAGAAGTGCTTAAACAGCTTAAACAAATGAAGGAATTTCTCGCAGAATGGAGTGCCCGATAAGGTGTGAAGCATTGATTATAAGTTTTGAAGGAGGAGGGTTTTTATGGCTGGAGAAGGGGAAAAACTTCGTGCCGCCAGGGAGATGAAAGCCTGGAGTTTGAATGATGTTGAAGAAAAAACTAAAATCCGGGCGCGCTATTTGGAAGCTTTGGAAACTGAACAGTATGAGATTATTCCAGGGATAGCTTATGTAAAGGGATTCTTACAGACATATGCCAAACATTTAGAACTTGATCCTGGAGAAATCCTTGCTCTTTATAAAGCGTCACAGGTTTCCGAAAAGAAACCTCCTATCAGAATGCCTTTCATTTTTGCTTCCCCTCCCTTATGGAAGCGGCCGGTTGTGGCAGTAATTATGGCTGTCCTGGTTATTGGCGCGATAGTAGCGATTGCCCATTGGAGTCCCCGCAACCAAACACCGGCTGCCTATACGGCAACACCATTGCCTACTGCTCCGGTTGAGGATAATGTTGAGGAACCCGGTTCTGAAATTGCCCCTTCCTCTGACACCGCTGATAACACTGATAATACTGATACCGCTGGTAACGTACCTTCTGAAATTCAGCCTTCAACACCTTCGAATCCTCCCGAGATCCCGGCAACAGAAGGTTTGATTGCTCAAATAGTATTTAATGAAAGGTGTTGGCTGTCAGTTAAAGCCGACGGAAGAGCTGCCCTGGAAGGGGAATATTCCGGAGGAACAACCAAAGAAATTCAAGCTTCAGATAAAATTGAATTTGTTACCGTAGGGAATGCTGGGGGAATAAGTGTAACACTCAATGGAACGGTTCAACCGAGTATGGGCAGTTCCGGAGAAGTGGTTAATAATATTGTTTTAACAAAAGAATCTATCTGAGCAAGATAGTTATTTATTTTCGGCAGTGAAAAGGAGAGAATTTATTTGGCAAAAGACGCTTCATTTGATGTTGTTTCCCAGGTGGATTTACAGGAGGTTTCCAATGCTGTTGTCCAGGCTCAAAAGGAGATCGAACAACGCTTTGATTTTAAAAACAGTAAGTCAGCAATAAAACTGGAACAACTGAAAATCCTGCTGGTATCTGATGATGAATTTAAATTACGCAATGTAACAGATATCCTGGAGAGTAAGCTGGTAAAACGGCAGGTATCCTTAAGGGCCTTGGAGTATGGGAAAATCCAAGCGGCGGCAGGGGATACTGTCCGCCAGGAGATTAAACTGATTCAGGGTCTGGCCCAGGATAAAGCCAAACAGATTATGAAAGTGATTAGGGATAGTAAAATAAAAGTGACAAGTTCGATTCAAGGTGAGCAAATTCGGGTGGCCGGTAAAAATAAAGATGATTTGCAAGCGGTCATTACCCTCTTACGCCAGGAAGATTTCGGAATTGATTTACAGTTTATTAATTATCGCTGATTATTTTTAGACTCTCACTTATCAGGTGGGAGTCTATTCCACATAATATAAAGAACCAGGCTTTTTGGAGGTATAAACAGTGGACAGTTCCGGTTTTTTACCGGTTGATACCTGCGGGATGCAAGAACGCGGCTGGAAGGAACTCGATTTTCTCTTAATAAGCGGGGATGCTTATGTAGATCATCCTAGTTTTGGGATCGCCATTATCGCCAGGATTTTAGAGGATGCGAATTTTAGAGTAGGAATAATCGCTCAGCCAAAGTGGCAAAACCTCGAGGCTTTTCGTATTATGGGCAAACCCCGGCTGGCTTGTTTGATCTCCGGGGGTAATTTGGATTCAATGGTAAATCATTATACGGCAGCGAAAAAGAAACGTTCCAATGACGCTTATTCGCCAGGCGGTCAAACAGGCTTTCGTCCGGATCGGGCAACAATTGTCTATACCAATCGGGTCCGGGAAGCCTTACCAGGGATCCCGGTAATAATCGGCGGAATAGAAGCTTCTTTAAGACGGTTTGCTCATTATGATTACTGGAGCAATAAAGTAAACCGTTCAATCCTCTTGGATAGTCAGGCTGATATGCTGGTCTATGGGATGGGGGAAAAACCAATCCTGGAAATTGCCGCGAAACTGGCGGCCGGGATAAATATCAGGCAAATTCAAGGGGTGCGCGGCACAATGGTTCCCTGGAAGGAAAGACTTCCGGAAAACACTATCGTCTTGCCGGCCTGGAACCAGGTGCAAACAGATAAACGCTGTTACGCAGAGGCATTTTGGCTCCAGTATCAACAACAGGATCCGATCCGCGGGAAAATTATGTATCAAAAACATCAGCGTGAAGGAGTCCTGCAATATCCCCCAGCCTTGCCTTTAAGTCAGGCGGAAATGGATAAAATTTATGCTTTGCCTTTTGCCGGCGCCTATCATCCCCAATATGAGGAACAAGGGGGAGTGCCGGCAATCAAAGAAGTAGAATTCAGCATAGTCAGCTCCAGGGGCTGTTACGGGGCCTGTTCTTTTTGTGCCCTGACCTTTCATCAAGGCCGGATTATTCAAAGCAGAAGTGCCGGATCAATCGTCAGTGAGGCCGAACTCTTAACCAGGAAGCCGCACTTTAAAGGATATATCCATGATGTCGGGGGACCAACGGCAAACTTTCGTTGGCCGTCCTGCCGGGAACAACTGACTAAGGGAACATGTAAGCAGCGCCAATGCCTGTTTCCGCAGCCTTGCGGGAAGTTAAATCCCGATCATCGTGAATATCTTGATTTACTGCGCCGTTTACGGGAATTACCCGGAGTTAAAAAGGTTTTTGTGCGTTCGGGAGTTCGTTATGATACTATGCTTGTTGATCAGAAGTCCGGTGTTTTAGAGGAACTATGCAGACATCACGTGAGCGGGCAATTGAAAGTAGCGCCTGAACACGTTAGTGATACTGTCCTGAAATATATGGGTAAACCGGGGCGGAAAGTTTATGAAAAATTTGTCCGCCGTTTTCAGGCCATAAACCGGAAAATGGGTAAAAAACAATACCTTGTTCCTTATCTGATGTCGTCACATCCGGGTAGTAGTTTGAAAGAGGCGCTTGAACTTGCGGAATATATCCGGGACCTGGGAGTAAATCCTGAGCAGGTCCAGGATTTTATCCCGACTCCGGGAACATTATCTACTTGTATGTATTTTACGGGCCTGGACCCACGCACAATGGAGAAAGTTTATGTTCCCAGAAGTTTACACGAAAAGGCTATGCAAAAGGCCTTGATTCAATATCGGAACCCTGTAAACTACGATTTGGTTAAAGAGGCTTTATTATTGGCCCACAGGGAGGATTTAATCGGATTTGGTCCCAAGTGTTTAATTAAGCCGCGCAAAATAAACCGGAAAAACAAAGCTGTCCCCGGACCTGAGCAGGGAGAAGCAAAGAACAAGCAGAGGCGGAGTATTCATTCCCCAAAAGCAAATAAAAAAAGGAAGAGTCTTCCGTCCCAAAAAGCAGATAAAAAAAGGAAGAATATTCCGCTGAAAGTTGATAACTAAAGAGAATAAGGCAGGTGTTAAACGAGATCGCCGAATAATTCTTCCAAAACTATTTCCGTTTCCTGATAAGTGAATACACCTAATTGTTTAATAAGATCTAACTCGGCAAGATTTAGAAAATCCTGATAGGTAAGCTCTTTTTTTTCATAATAAAATTTAGATAAAGACAGCCAGATCCCGGAAGAGTTTTCCTCAGGCTCAAATTGCAGGATATGGTACTCGGTAGGGTCGGCAATACCCTGAAAAATAGCTGCTTGTTCAGGGACAATAAGAATGACCCTGGCATCCTCGTACACTCTGTTATCTAATTGCAGCAGGAAGGCATGGAAGTAGGCAAGTTCATTATTGAATGATTCAGTTGGGTCTGTTTCTGTTTCCCAGGAGAAATCGATTTCGTAAGAATTTGAGGTTTCCATTTTCTCAGCCAGTTCATCTAAGCGCCTGGAAACTTGAGAGGAGACCAGATATTCCGGACAGGACTCGGTACGGCAATGATAAACAGGTACTTTATTGATCTTACCTACCCCATAAGCTAAATCAATGGGCAGGGATTTTGTTGTAAGATAGCCAATATCACCACAACCACAATAATCAGTAGGTTCTAAAGTTGAATCTGACATATTTTCACCCCGGCATTTCAAATCCTCGACAAACAAGGAACT
>DATMXV010000414.1:0-8982 GCA_035561335.1 Desulfitobacteriaceae bacterium | reverse complement strand
ACCTGATTCTATTAAAAAAGTTAATAAAAATTACCAGCTCAGGTTTGGTAACAATTTCGACATTTGCCCGTAAAGTTCCTGCCCTTTTTTCCCTGCCAACTATCCCGTCTTGCCAATTCCGCATCTATAGCATTCAATATTTCCCACTTTTTACGGCTCCAGAGCGGGGCAATAAGATCATCAGGCGGCCCGTCACCGGTAAGGCGCTGAATAATCATCTGCGCCGGCAATAACTCCAATATATCAACAATTAAACTGACATACTCTGCCGCTGTTAAGAGAGGGAAAGGGTTTTCTTTATATATTTCGGCTAATCGAGTCCCCTTCAGGACATGAAGCAAGTGTAATTTTATACCCTGCAAGGGCAGGGCGGCAATTGCCTGGGCGGTAGCCAACATATCCTCCTTGTTTTCACCGGGCAGGCCCAAGATAATATGCCCGCACACTTTAATATCCCTTTTTCTTAGTTCGGAAAGCACTGTGCAAAACATAGCGTAATCGTGGCCGCGTCCAATCCAGTCCAATGATTTTTGATGGATTGACTGCAACCCCAGCTCAACCCATAAATAAGTAGTACGATTGAGCTCTTCCAAATAAGCCAGGATATCTTGAGGTAAACAATCCGGCCGGGTAGCGATAGCTATCCCTACTACTCCCGGTAAATTCAGCACTTGACCATAAATTTCCCGCAAACGGCTTACCGGAGCATAAGTATTGGTGTAAGCCTGGAAATAAGCAATATATTTTGCCTTTGGCCATTTGTTGGCCATCATGTTTCTTGACCGCGCAAACTGTTCAGGTAAGGAAAGTTCCTGCTCAGCGGCAAAATCTCCTGACCCACGGGCACTGCAATAGATACAACCATCCCGCCCTAAAGTACCGTCACGATTGGGACAAGTGAAACCTGCATCTAAGGGAACCTTAAAAACCTTTTCCCCAAAGACTGCACGCAAATGCTGATTGAAAGAGTTATAACGTTTACTCATTATTAATCCTTTCAGGAAACGCCCAAAATAAATGCTTTCCATATAGTAATATTTTCAACCATTTTAATGGAAAAAGCAAATCAGGGTTATTGGCCAACCTTTGAGTGAAATAGTTGGGAATTGTCTATACTAAAAAAAATATTATCGGGGGCTTTATATGGATCATCCAGGAAACAATTCCTCAGTACGCCGCTACATTGCTTATACCGGTACCTTGGGTACAACCCATCTCCATTTACGAAATCCTTATGTTATTGCCTTTTGGTCTCTTGTCTTTCCCGGCTTGGGACATATAATGTTAAACAAATATTTGACGGGATATGTTTTGTTTATCTGGGAAATTATTGTTAATTGGAAAGCACACATTAACGAGGCAATCCTGTTTACCTTTACCGGCGATTTCCAAAATGCCGGAGACATTCTTGATATCAACTGGGTCCTGCTGTATTTACCAACTTATATATTTGCCATTTGGGATTCATACCGGTCCACTGTTGACCATAACAACCAATTCAAATTAGCTGCCAGGGAAGATGCGGAAATTAAAGTTTTTAATATCAGTTCATTAGAAATTAACCATCTGGACAAAAGGAAACCCTGGAATGTTGCTGCCTGGTCTGCCTTAATGCCGGGGCTGGGCCAACTCATAACCTGCCGGCTTCCCGCTGCTATATTTTTAATGATCTGGTTTATTATAATTGCCTATCTGTCCAAAGTACTTCCGGCAATCTACTATTCTTTAACAGGACAATTTAATTACACTAAAGCAATCATTGATCCTCAATGGTTTTTAAGCATTCCCAGTATTTACCTTGGCAGTATCTATGGTGCTTATGCTTACACTGTGACAAGTAATAAATTATTTGATTGGGAACAAGCAAAATTTCTCAAAAGAAATTATCAAAACATCAAATTTAAAATGCCCCTTGGAAAAATGGCCGGGAGAGATGAACGCATGTATATTGTCTCCACATTTGAACACTCAATCTATCTGGAATTAGCTATTACGGCAATTCAAACAAAGGGAATTGCTAAAGAAAATATTCTTACCATACCTTTGGATAAAAAAGGAGAAGAGAGGAATTTATTTGATACCCTTCATTCCTCTGATGGTTTAAGCCTGTTTGATTTGCCGATGATTATGGCAACGTTATTTTGTATCTTTGGCAGTATCTACGGCTTTATCCTGGTATGGGGACCGGTTGTCTGGGGATTAATAGGTTTGTTTACCGGCTTTGGTTTAGGTTTTATTATCAAGTTGATATCCACTCGGAAATATTCTAACAGGCAGGAAAAACAAAAAGCAACGGAAGTTGTTTTAATTATCGAGTGTCAGGAAAACCAGTTGGAGATAGTTAAAGATTCTTTGTGGAAACATAACGCTCTTGGCGTCAGTAAATTAAGTTTGGATAATTGAGCTGGTGAAAAAAAACAGCATGCACAAATCGGCATGCTATTTTAATTATCAATAATTATTTAAGTCCCTTTATTAAAACTCTGTTCATTCATATTTACCCATAAATTCATATCCTGAAAGGAACCGGAAATGTGACAATTATTAATCAAACGGCCTGTGTATTGGTAACCTAATTTGAAAAATACCCTATTCATAGCCGCTGATTGGGCCTTTGCTAAAGTATACAATGTATACGGTCCCAGCTTCCTGACTTCTTTCTCTAAAATCTTCAGCAATTTTTCGCTTAAAGAATATCCCCTGTACTCGTTTAAGACAGCACAATCAGTCATTTCACAGCGGCCAAACCTTGAATCCACATAAGCTGCTGCAACCCCGATAAGATTATCTTGATCAAAGGCTCCTGCAAAAATACATTTTTTTTGCATCATAGAACTTATATATTGCGGATCCCCAACCGGGGAAGGATAGCTGCTGAATATCTTGGTTAATAATTGGGACACTTGTTTAGCATACAATTGATTTAATGTGTCTAATGAAATTCCCTGTAAAACGAATGTCCGGGATAGCGTTTTTTCGGTCAAAACGGTCTGCAGAACCTCATCCTCAAGAGGCAATGTGGCAGATTTTCTTCGCTCTCTCTGCGGGAAATGAGCCAGGCTTACTACAAATTTGTTGTATTTGCCTCTGAAGAGATGGCCTTCCAGGTGAAATCCGCTCCTTAAGAAATCAGGAACATCCTCAGGGAGAGCCCACAACCAGATTTTACCTAAATCATATCGTTTTGCAACTGTTTTTAAACTATCGGCAAATTTCCAGGGTTCTGTCCCTGTTGGATAGCTGTTAACAACCAAACGCCTATTTCTTTTATCAATTAAAACAGAGGATTCAATCTCTTGTTTAAGAGCTGCCGACATTTGCCGGTTCCAATCATTCCATTGCTCGTCATCAATCCAGGGCCAAAATTGTCTTTGATTTTTTGTCATTGTTTTTCCTCCTCCTAAAAATATAAAAGGACCCCTCGCCAAGAAAACAGCAAAAAGACCCTTAAATATTTTTTCTTTAACGCTTACGAAGTTAGCTGACGGATTCGGGCCAAAGAATAGCCCTACCGGCAAAAGCCGGATTCACCCCAAAAAGTGTGGGTCCCCCGTTCCCGCAGAAGCGGAACTCAGCGCGATTTAGTTATTCAATTAGAAACCTGACAATTTAATACTAAAACAGGAATAATAAAAAGTCAATTTATAAAACATTCCCTCCGGGCAGTTTCGCCAAGGCTCTGTTTTCACCAATAACAACTATAATATCCTTGTCCTTAATCAAAATATCCGACCCCGGAGCAACAATAATTTCGTCTGCCCTTTTAATCGCTATTACACTTACCCCATGAGCAGCCCTTAGATTTAATTCTCCCAGTGTTTTATTAGCAAATTGTGCCGGAGCAATAACTTCGAAAACACTGTGATCAGGCGATAATTCAATAAAGTCCATAACATTGGAGCCAGTCAGGTTATGGGCGAGACGGATTCCCATGTCCTTTTCCGGATAAATAATTTTATCTGCCCCGATTTTCTCCAGAACCTTGCCATGTTGAGTTGATTGGGCCTTAGCAACAATATAAGGAATTCCCATCTCTTTCAGCATAAGGGTTATTAGAATATTTGTTTCGAGATCATCTCCAATTGCTACGACAGCTGTATCAAAATTGCGTACACCTAAAGACCTCAGCGTCTCTTCTTCCCTGGCATCTGCCTGGACGGCATGGGTCACATTATGCATAATACTTTGAATGGCATGTTCGTTATTATCTATAACCAGTACCTCATGACCCAGCCTGGAGATTGTTTCAGCCACACTTACACCAAATCTTCCTAAGCCAATAACCACAAATTGTTTACGCATAGGCTTTCTCCTAACCAATTAAGATTTGTTCGTCCGGGAATTTGAAATGTTCTTCTGATTCTTTTGCTCTTTGGGAAAGGAAGTAAACCAAGGTTAAAAGGCCTACTCTCCCAATAAACATTGAAATAATTATCATTATCTTACCGAATACAGAAAGAGAAGGAGTAATACCCAAGGACAGGCCTGTTGTCGCTAAAGCAGAAGTAACTTCAAAAAACAAGGGAATTAAACCGGCATCTTCTGTTATGGAAAGTATAAATGTCAGCAGAATAATCAGAAAAGCTAAGGAAATAGTTATGGCTAAAGCTTTCCGGATAATTTCAACCGGTAAAGTACGTTCTTTGATAACAACATGGGCTTGACCGCGAAACGTGCTTAGGACAGAAAGTAAAATCGCAATAAAGGTTGTAGTTTTGATTCCTCCACCGGTAGATCCCGGTGAAGCCCCGATAAACATTAACATAATTATAAAAAACAGCGTAGTCTCATGCATGTTAAGCAGGTTAACGGTGCTGAATCCCGCAGAACGCGGGGAAACCGCCTGGAAAAAAGCTGCCAGGACTTTTGTTCCCGGAGGGAGCGGCCCAAATGTCAGCGGATTGAGATACTCAAGCAAAAAAATAATCACTGCTCCCACCAAAATAAGAATTCCTGAGACCTGAAGGACAATCCTGGTGTGCAGCGATAATTTCCTTTCCCGATATGTATAAATCCCGGCTAAAACTGCAAAACCTAACCCTCCCAAAAAGATCAGGGACATCATAGTTATATTTATAATCACATCTCCCGAGTAGGCTGTAAGACTGGAAAAATTCTCAAACAGATCAAAACCGGCATTGTTGAAAGCAGAAACGGCATGAAAAAGGCCATAATACAAAGCTTTGCTCCAACCGAAATCCGAAGACCAGCGCAAAGTTAATATAAGGGCACCTATGGCCTCAATGACAAAAGAAATCTGGACAACATACTTGGCCAAACGTACAATACCTGCTAAAGAAACCTGGTTGAGAGCCTCTTTAAGCAGCAAACGTTCCTTAAGAGTAATCTTCTTTCCCAGGATAATTGCAAATAAGGCCGCAAAGGTCATAAAACCCAGGCCCCCAACCTGGATCAGGATCAGAATAACTGCTTGCCCAAAAAAGGAAAATGTTGTTCCAACGTCAACAACTGACAAGCCTGTTATACAAACTGCCGACGTTGAAGTAAAAATTGCATTCAAAAAGGGGATGCTCTTACCATCCTGGGATGCTTGGGGTAAAGTCAGTATTAAAGCCCCTAACAGGATTAGTAAAGCAAAGCCAAATACTAAAACCCGTGAGGGATTAATCAATTTTGCGTCCATTTAATAACCTTTCCCTTAAACGAAGAAAAATTTTGTATCTTTCAGGAATTGATCACTTCAGATAAATTGTAGAACTTGTTATATTTTTACCCCTTCAAGCTGTAAAATTTTCAGTTTCAGGTCCAAGCCGCCTCTATAACCGGTAAGACTGCCATTTTGGCCAAGCACACGATGACAGGGAATAATCAAAGGAAGCGGATTTTTATTATTGGCTGAACCTACAGCCCTGCAGCCTTTGGGACAGCCTATTTGTTGGGCAACAAAGGAATAACTGCGGGTTTGCCCGTAAGGTATCCGGCATAACTCCTCCCAAACCCGGACCTGAAAAGGAGTACCCTTCAGGTCCAGAGGAACTGTGAATATCTGACGTTTGCCCATGAGATATTCTTCGATTTCCTTAATAAATCTATGCTTAACCTGTCTGTTACGAATTAAGCGATAACCGGGATACCAGCGCCTGACCCAAACCGCTAAAGCCTCTTCCTCTTCAAGAGCCTGTCCCAACCCCAGCCGGCATAAGCCCCGGGCTGTTACAGCTAAAGTTAAATCATAATCCCAGCCCTTAATCCCAACAGGCTGCGTCCAAAAACAGATCTCATTTTCTGGCAATTCCTATCCCTTCCATTCCGGCCAAAGTTCGTATTCCATATAATTATACCAGAATTCATCCCTATTATTTTACAAAATATCTAAAAAACATACACCAAGCTTTCCTGCGCAGGTATAAACCCCAATAATATAAAAAATCGGCTTCGTTGGTCCAAAGACCGGACAAAGCCGATTTTTTCAGTCCGCAAGAATTCCGGAATTCCTGAATTTAAGTATTATGTTTACCTTGCTGCCAATACGGACTTTCAGGTAAAAGTTCTCCCCCTACGCCCATATTGCTGCTTTCATGCTCATCTAAAACAACATTAAAGGCAGCCATCGGAATCCCTAAAGCCTGCGAAGCAGCCTGGGTCATCCCATGAATCAAACTGCGTTTTTGGTCATGGGTTAATTGTGGGCCGTCGAAGTGAATTGTCGGCATTATTTACACCCCCAAGGTCTATTGTTCTACAAAGATAAATTTCCCCTTAAGAGCTTAAAACATACAAACAAAACACCAGGATATAATAATTCATTTAGTTTTCTTTAGAAGTTTGTTCAAGAATAATCCTGTGGTTCAGGAGGTTCATATTCATGATTTTAGCCTGAACAAACACTTGCCTGCCAAAAATATCAATTAATTTCAGGCCATTTTCGTACGGTTCAATCACGTCTACGGATTCCATGAACAAAGTTTCGGTTTCTCCTGATTTCAGATAAGCATTAGCTTCACACATATTTTTACCACTCTCCTATCAAAATGTCATACCAGGACAACATTTCGATCATGTTATACTTTTTATCAGATGACTTCAGGCTTTACCTGTCATTATAACTTTATAACAATAGCCTTTAGAAAACTACCAATTCTATTTGTTTTCTCCAACACGCAGGTGTTTTTATGTATGAGGCTCTGCAGAACTCGATTTCGGGGCATGCTTCTTTTTCGCTTTCAGTTCCGGCCATCTCAGGATGGGACGCAGTCTGTTATAGACCCAGCGGGACTCTTTGGTAAGCAGCGGCCCCAGGATAGCAAGAAGAAGCACATATAAGGCGGCAAAAGGCTGAATAATAGCTAATAATCCTCCGGTTTTGGCCAGGTTAGCCAAAATAATGGAAAATTCACCCCGGGAAATAATCGTCAGTCCAATATTCAGGGAAGCTCTATGAGATAAATTTGCTCTCCGCCCTGCCCAAACACCGGACACAATATTCCCCAGAAGGGTTAAGCCAACTGCAGCCAAGACCTGCCAGACTGCACCGCCTAAAGCAAAAGGATCAATACCCAAGCCAAAACTAAAGAAGAATAAAGACCCAAAGAAATCCCTGAAGGGAACAACAATATGCTGAATCCGATCACTATGCTCAGTTTCTGCCAGAACCAAACCAATCAACAAAGCGCCGATCGCTTCAGCAACTTTGAGGGTTTCGGAAAAACCTGCCACCAGAGTTAAGGCGGCAAAAATAACCAGCATAAATGTTTCATCTGAAGAGATATCCAGCAGACGATTCATCCAGGGAACCAGCTTATGGCCAAAAAATAAAAATCCACCCATAAACCCCAAAGCTACCAGTGCGGTAATTATTATTTCGACGGTTGAGGCAGAACCTGCAAGAACAATTCCGGAAACAACCGAAAAATAAATTGCCACAAAAACATCCTGAAACATCATCAAACCGAGAATAATCTCTGTTTCTTCTTTGGCAGTCCTCTTCAGCTCAACAATTACTTTAGCCACAATTGCGCTGGATGAAATTGTCATAATCCCGGCGACAACCAGAACTTCCTTTATAGGCCAGTCCAGCAGCAGAGGGAAGATAAGCGCGGCGGAAAAGTTAACGAGCAGATAAATTACCCCTGTCCGGATAATCTTCGGCCCGGCATCTTTCAGCCGTGTCACCGAAAATTCCAGCCCAAGGGAAAACAAAAGAAACAAGACCCCTAACCGGCCCATGAACTCCAGCAGAGGGGCGCTTTGGATAAATGTGAAGTCAAAAACTCCTATTTTGGGAACATGTGATCCAACTAGCATACCGGCCACAATCAGAAGCGGGACAATGGAAATCCGGAATTTTTCAGACACCATGCCTGCACCGGCAATCATGGCCAGCACAAAGCCGATTTCCAGGATTAAATGCATTAGTTAAAACTCCCCGTAAGAATCAGCTTTTTACAAGCTTTTAACTGCTCCTTTTCACCCAGGATAATAATTGTTGCTCCCTTGTGGATAGCAATATCCGGAAGAGGATTAATCGTTCTGTTGCCGTCTCTGTCAATCACTGCTATAATTGTCCCCCCAGTCCGTTTTCTGACCTGCATCTCTCCGATTGTTTTATCTACAGCATAGGCGTCAGCCTCAATCTTATACCATTCCAGGACCATTTCACCCAAGGCAACCTCTACTGTTTCCACTGATTTAGGCCGGTAAATCATACCCCCGAGAATGGCGGCAACACACCGCGCCTCTTCATCATCCAGGGTTACCATGGAAATTGATTCATCCGGATCATCGTTATCATAATGATAAATCTCCCGCCGGCCGTCATCATGGACCACTACAACAAGCTTATCTCCCGAACGGGCATTTAGCTGATATTTTTTGCCAATACCCGGCAAATCCGTTTCCTTAACCGATCTTATGTCTTCCACCCCCAAGCAAGCTATGGTTTTGCAGATTTTTTGGATTACCTTAGCTTATTTTTCTTATTTATTAATAATATAATCCTGAGACATTGTCAAGGTGATAAGT
>DATMXV010000413.1:0-2595 GCA_035561335.1 Desulfitobacteriaceae bacterium | reverse complement strand
CTAATGAAGCATTAATCGGAGATGAAGAAGCATTAAAAAAACAAGATGAAATAATTAAATATTCTAATGAAATTTATAAGCAATACGGATTTGAATCGGAAGAAGACTATCTCAATCAACGTATAGATAAAACAGCTCAAGCAATGACAATTAGCGGAATGAAAAGCCAATTTAATAAAGTAATGACTGACAAACTACCTGAATCAGACAGTTATCAAAGAAGTATAGACATCAGTAATGCATGGGATGATTATGGAGAATTTCTTTTGGATAGAGCCAAGATTAAAATTCTTAATTCTGAATATAGCATTGAATTGTACGGAAAACCTTGGAGTTATGGTGTTTTAGATTTAAAGTCAAAATGAAACAATGCGAACGACAGATAACATGGGAGTTCCGCAGCTTTGTCAATATGCATGCAGTAAGACGCTGCGGAACTCCCATGAACGTTATACGAAACCGTACGTAATTAGACCGCGTCTCCATGCGCGGATCTGTTAGAGAAAGCTTAATTTGAAATTTTCAACTTACAAAGATAGTCTAAAGGTTTTTGAGTTAACTTTATTTGCTAATTAAAATCGAATATGGTACTGTTAATTTATCATGAAGAACAGGAGGTACAATAAGATGTGTAAAACTGGATTTATCTTCAATAACCACAAACTAAATCTTGAAATTCAGGAGGAGGCACATCTTTATTGCTGATTGTTTTTAATCCTATGCTTTGAATCTAATTCACTCATTTAGAACCTAAGGCGAAAATGTTCTCTATCGTCTTTTTTTGTGCCTTTTTCCGCAAATCAAAGAGAAGGAGTTAGGGCTAAATGAGTTTAATATTTGAAGGAATATACAAGAGTTACCATGACAAGATGGTACTCTCCAACATTTGCGGCAGCATCGGTAATGGCGAGAAAATTGGTTTTATCGGCAGCAACGGTATAGGGAAAACAACACTAGCCAGAATCCTGGCCGGTATGGAGATTCCAGATAAGGGCACTACCCAGTATGCTCCGCCTAATGCGTTAATCATCTATCTGCAACAATATCCGGATTTTCTGCCGGGCGCATCTGTGTATGATGAATTATATCAAGCAGTTAGTAAAAATTCGGGGGTAAATGAATCCATTGATACCATTGTAAAAAAATCGCTTAATCAAATGGAGATTTCCGAATCTTTGTGGGGTAAACAAGCAATATATTTAAGCGGCGGAGAAAAGACGAAACTTATGCTCTGCAAAGTCCTTACCAAAGATTTTGATTTATTAATTCTTGATGAACCCACCAACCATTTGGATATGGAAAGCGCTGCATCCTTGGAAAAGGTTATTCAACGAATCAAACAATCCGTTTTAATCATCTCGCATAACAGATATTTGCTGAATCACGTGGCGGATCGCATATGGGAGTTAACCCCGGTAGGTTTAAACTCCTATAAAGGCAATTATTCCGCTTATAAAATACAAAAAGAAAATGAAGATAAACACACTGCCAAAGAATATGAAAAGCAGCAATTACGAATTAAACAATTAAATCAGGCTATCCGCAACAGAAGAAACTGGCTGGCAAGTGTGCAAAAAAATTCCGACTATAAAAATGCCGCTAAAACACAAGCCAGCGCCATAAAAGCCAAAGAGAAAGAACTTGCCCGCTTATTAAGCAATAGAATTGAAAAACCGCGACAAGTAAAACTGCCGGCTTTTGACTTTATAAACAAATTCCAAGTACAGAGCAACAAACTATCCCCGGTTATCGTGCGGGCAAACCAAATAACCAAGGCTTATGGCGAAAATGTAGTACTCAAGGACCTGTCATTTACGATTGGCCGGAGCGATAAGATAGCCCTGTTAGGTGCTAACGGGGCAGGCAAAACAACGCTTTTAAGAATCATTTGCGGTATCGACCAGCAGTATCAAGGTGAATTATCCTTAGATCCCACCCTTAAAATTGGGTACTTATCTCAAGAATTTGAGGAGTTTAACGCTGATGGAACCATCCTTGATAATGTTAGGACTGCAAATAAATCAACAGAAGATATCCGGACCTTCCTTGCCTGCCTTCTCTTCAAGAAAAATGATGTTTTCAAAAAAATTAAACAGTTGAGTATGGGAGAAAAATCCCGGGTAGCATTTGCAAGGTTGATTTTATCAGGAGCAAATTTCCTGGTTTTAGATGAACCCACCAACTATTTGGATATCTATGCCAAGGAAAAAATCGAAGAGGTCTTAGAGCGATATTCAGACGGTATACTATTTGCTTCCCATGATGCTTATTTTGTACAAAGGATTGCCGGCAAGATCATGCTGCTTGAATATGGTTTGCTAAAGCTTTACAATGGTGATTATGATTATTTCCTGGGCAAAAGAAAAAATGAATATCGAGAAAATACGGTTGGGATAGATGTAATAAACATCCGTAACCGTATCCTCCAACTTGAATGTGACTTAGCTTTTATTGGTGGAAAATTGAATGAGAGGTTAAGTGATGATGAGAAGAGAAATCTTAATGAAGATTATTTAAAAAGAGCACACGAACTTAATGAGTTAAAGCAACTTTTATAAAAAGAAAATTTTTAATTGAATACAACCTTTGTAATAC
>DATMXV010000412.1:0-8517 GCA_035561335.1 Desulfitobacteriaceae bacterium | reverse complement strand
AAATTAACCAGGGAAAACATATTTCATATCAAAAATTACCGGAACTCACATCAGAGAATTCTGGAACTTCAATCGATAACTAATTCGTTGCTCAGAAACCTTGAGCAAGAGCGGAAACTCATAGTCAGGGAGATATACAACGGTCCCTTGCATTCAGGTCTGGATTTAAGCCGCTGGCTGAAATACCTGGAGGAAGAAACTCTGCCTCATGACAAAAAGCAGGAGGTTATCAATCATTTGCAGGACCTGGCTGAGGACGTTAATCATGAACTTCATTTAATTGCCGATGAATTGCATCCCCAGACTCTGGCTGATTTAGGACTGCTTACGGCCATAGAATTGCTGTGCCAGGAGATAATGCTTAAGGAACAGAGTATAATCTCTTTGGATAGTATGGGGATTGATTCTGAAACACGTTTCCAGGAAGAGGTAGGATTAACGGCTTACCGTTTTTTAGAGGAAGGGATTATGAATTCGATCCGGCACTCCGGGACTACCAAGCAGAGGGTTTATATTGAACTAAACGAATCCGGGCTTGAATTAAAGGTAAGTGACTTAGGGCGGGGTTTTGATGTCAGTCAGATAGAAGAATGGTTGTTAAAAGGAACTCATTTCGGCATAGCTGAAATGAAAGAACGAATCGAGAGTTTGGGCGGTGAACTTGAGATTAATTCGGTAATTCACCGGGGAACAACAATTAAAGCTACTATCCCGATATGAGCTTAGTATGAGTCCGTCTGAAATCGAAAGACGCTGCTTCCAGGATGCGGCAACAGTAACGCAGGCTCAGCGCCTGAAACTACTGTCTACAGTCAAAATGAAAAAAACCACTGATTGGAAGCACGGTATTGATAGCAGTGGATGCAGCTTTAAAAGTGATTGATGACTTAAACGACCTGTGAAGATTAAAAAGCGCCAAAACGGATGGGCGTTTTGCGGGTTTACGGGAGGCAAGAAGTAGCTGCACTACTTGCAGCATTGGTTGAAAACAATAGAATCAAATGGAAGGGACGCGTGGAAGGATGGTGATGTCAATCTTTTTTCTTTATTTTGCACGATCTAAAATTATTCGTCAATTTTTAACTTTTTCGTAAAGAATTTTAAGTATTTTGTAAATCACTGAAACTCAAAACTTGGTATGGTGAAAAGGAAGAAATGGCTATGATAGGACAAAATCCGAAGCCGGTCACAAGTGGAGAGTGAAGATAACATGAAATGCAGCAAGCAAACGAATCGATCGCATTTACGGCAAAGGGAATTGCGGGCGGATTCCAGTGGTTATATGCCGGGATTGGACGGACTGAGGGCCTTGGCGGTGTTTGCCGTGATTGCCTACCATCTCAATTTGAGTTGGGCGCCGGGCGGGCTTTTAGGGGTAAATCTGTTCTTTGTATTGTCCGGGTATCTGATCACCAATATTCTGCTGACGCAATGGGAGCGCTCTGGAGCGATTGATTTAAAAGATTTCTGGCTGCGTCGGGCCCGGCGGTTGCTGCCGGCCCTTTTTGTGATGCTGGCAGGCGTAATGTCTTGGGTTGCGCTTTGCGCTCCGGAACGCCTGGCAGCCTTGAAGCAGGAAGTGCTGGCCGCGGTATTCTATACCAGCAACTGGTATCTGATCTTTCATGATGTCTCCTATTTTGAAAGCTTCGGTCCGCCGTCTCCGTTGGGGCACCTCTGGTCTTTGGCGGTAGAAGAACAATTTTATCTTTTCTGGCCGCTTCTTTTGGGATTGGGGCTGCGCTATCTCAGGCAGCGCAAATGGATTATCGGAGGAACAGTTGCCGTTACTTTGGCTTCTGTTGCGGCGATGGCGCTGATTTATATCCCGGGTCATGACCCCAGCCGGGTATATTATGGAACGGATACACGAGCTTTCGCTTTGCTTATCGGGGTTCTGCTGGCAATGGTATGGCCCAGCCGGAAGATGACCGCGGATCTGTCCGGCAAAAAGAGATTGGCGCTTGATGCGGCAGGAAGCCTGGGGTTATTGGCCGTACTTTGGATGATCGGAAAAACCAGCCAATACCAGACCTTTCTCTATCAGGGCGGACTCTTGTTTTACTCTGTGGCCGCGGCTTGCCTGGTGGCTGCTCTGGCCCACCCGGCCGGTTATCTGAGCAGGCTATTCGGCTGGGGCCCATTACGCTGGCTGGGACAGTGTTCCTATGGAATTTACTTGTGGCATTACCCGGTCATCATCCTGACAAGACCGGTTGTGAATACGGAAGGCTTGAACCTTTCCCACACTCTCTGGCAAATTGCCCTAAGCATTATCCTGGCTGTTCTGTCCCGCTACCTGATCGAGGAGCCGATCCGGTACGGACGGCGGAAACGATTGCGGAGGCGGCTGCCGGACCTCCGCTGGTGGCAAAGGCCATTGCCCTTCAGTGCCAAAATTTTGCTCAGTGTCTTGCTGATATTTTCGGTATTATTTGTGACCGTCAATGAAGGCCCGGAAGGCACGCGGGTTTCGGCAAAGGATTTAACGGAGAGCCAGGTAACTGAAAAACAAGCTCAGGAAACGACTGAAAAGCAAGCTCAGGAAACCGCGGTAAAAGCGCAGGCGGCAAGCAAGGAAAATCTTAAGACGGATCTTGCAGTGAACCAGGAACCTGCCGGGAACCGGGAACCTGGGGCGGCAGATAAGAAAAGTGATATTGGCGATATTAGTGATCTTAAGGGGGATGAAATTACGATCATTGGCGATTCCTTAATTATCGATGTGGAACCTATTTTGCAAAAACGTCTGCCCGGCATTGTGATCGACGCGCAAATCGGCAGGCAGATGTATCAGGCGCCGGATGTCATTTCCAGGCTCCAAAAAGAAGGTAAGCTTGGGAAAATCGTGATTATTGAATTAGGAACAAACGGTTCGTTTACGGAAAAACAGTTAACGAAGACCCTGGACTCCCTGAAAGGAACCGGCGAGATTGTGCTGGTAAATACGCGGGTCCCGAAGCCCTGGGAGGCAGTGGTGAATGAGACGCTGGGAAAGGTGGCGGAATCTTACCCCAATACGAAGCTGATAGATTGGCATTCGGCCAGCAGTGGACATGACGATTATTTTTATCCGGACGGTGTTCATCTGACCCAGGCGGGTGTGGAAGCCTACGGGGAAACAATGATCGCAGCCTTGATTTCTGATCGAAACAGTGAACAAAAATCGTGTTATAATAGCAAAAAGATCTAAGGGATGAGAATATGCGCGATAATAAGATAAAAGTTTTGGTTGTTGAAGATGAAGCTTCGATCCGGCGTTTTATCACACTTAATTTGGAGATGGCCGGATATGAAGTCGGAGAAGCGGCGAGCGGGGAGGAGGCCTTGGCTCTGCTTACGGCATTCCTTCCCGATTTGGTTGTGCTGGATCTGATGCTGCCCGGGATTAACGGCCTGGAAGTCTGCCGGCACATTCGCGAAACCATGCCGGACCTGCTCATCATCATGCTGACGGCCAAGGGACAGGATACGGATAAAATTATGGGTCTTGAACTGGGAGCGGATGATTATATGGTCAAGCCCTTTAATCCCTTTGAATTAATTGCCAGGATCAAAGCAATCTTAAGACGCCGGAGCCGTTTTGAAACCAAGAGAACGGCCTATACTTACGGCAACCTGCACCTGGATACCGCCGCCAATAAACTGCTCAAAAACAATACGGCAGTGGAACTGACCCCTACGGAATATTCTTTATTGAAAATGTTTATGGAAAACCCGGGGAAAGCTCTGAAAAGAGAAGAGATGTTGAATGCTGTCTGGGGAGAAGATTATTTCGGCGATACGAAAACCTTAGATGTGCATATCAGGCGGCTCAGAGAAAAAATCGAAGATAATCCGTCTCAACCCCAGCATATTAAAACCGTTTGGGGTTCCGGTTACCGGTGGCAGCCGGAGTCCGGCGGGAGGCTGCCGTGAAAGGAATCAGAGGGAGACTGACGGCGAGTTTTATGATCGTGATTTTGGTTTCGGTGGCCATTTTGGAAAATCTGCTGATCTATACTGTCCAGCAAAATTATTATGGCAGCCTAAGGGGCAACTTGACTAACCAGGTCAAAATCAGCGCGGATATGTATTCCAGATACTATTCCGATACCTCCCTGGAAGATAATATCCTGTATAATGTTGACGCCTTTTGGAATCAAAGCGATGCCGAGGTGGAAATTGTCGATCGGGAAGGGCAGATTGTCATGGATTCTCTGGGGACGATCCCGGGACAAGGAGAGCCGGCGGACGATATTCAGGATGCCTTAAATGACAGGCTGGGGGAATGGGTGGGGAAATTAAACGGTGAGAAAGTCATGGCCGTAGCTTATCCTTTGAAATCGGACGGACAAATTGTCGGGGCCTTGCGTCTGATTGCTTCTACCGCCGCCATTGACCGTGACATTCGGAACACGGCTAAAATTTTTATCTTTATCGGCCTTTTTGTTGTACTGCTTGTCGGTTTGCTCAGCATTTTTTTAGTCAATACGATTCTTGTCCCCTTGAGGGAAGTAACCGCCGTTGCGGAGAGTATGGCGGCAGGCAATTTTCAAATCAAGAGCAAGAAAAAGCGGGATGACGAGATCGGCAGGCTTTCGGATACCTTGAACTACCTGGCCGATGAAATTACTAAAAAAGAAAAGCTGAAAAATGATTTTATATCTTCGGTTTCCCACGAATTGCGTACCCCGTTAACCTCTATTATGGGTTGGGCGATTACACTGCAAAGCGAAAAAATCCGGCAGAAAGAAATGCTGAACGACGGCCTCGGGATTATTGCCAAAGAGAGTGAACGGCTCACTCAAATGGTGGAAGAACTCCTGGACTTTTCCAAGTTTGTTTCCGGCAGGATCAAACTTAAATATGAAAACGTCAATTTGGCCGAGCTTATGGAACATATCCGCAAACAGCTGACGCCGCGGGCGATAAGGGAAAATATCAATTTTACGGTTGTTTACCCGGAAAACCTGCCCGAGCTGTTGACGGATGCCAACCGTTTGAAACAATTATTTATTAATATTTTGGATAATGCCCTGAATTTTACACCTGCCGGGGGGTTTGTCCGTTTTCAGACCGAGGCAGGGGAAAAAGAATATACATTTACGATTGCGGACAGCGGGTACGGCATTGCCGCCGAGGAACTGCCGATGGTGAAAGAAAAGTTTTACAAAGGCAAAAGCTCACATTCCAAAAACGGGATTGGTTTATCCATTTGTGAAGAGATTGTCAGCCTGATGAAGGGCCGGCTGGAAATAAGCAGTGAGGTCAATGTGGGGACGACCGTCGTCATTACTCTGCCCAAAGAGGTGTGTGCCAATGGTTAAAAAATGCTTGCTTCTCCTGCTGGCATTTTTACTGCTTATGCTTGGCGGTTGCGCCGAACCCCCGGGCGCGTCGGCGGGGAAGATTATACCGCCCTCCAGCCCGGTCCGTCCGTTGGAGGGTAAATGGGCGGTACTTCAGGAGTTGGATATAAACGGCGATGGGTCGGGAGCAGCCCGGCAAGGGGCAGGGAATGAGGTCCAGTTTGCTGCCGGCGCCGTCGCCTTCGGCGGACATGTCTGGGATAAACTTTCTTATAAAATCAAAAAGGTGAATACAGACGATTATTTGATGACAAAATATATCCCGCCTGCCGGTATTTCTGTTCCGCAAACCCGGCAGGTTGAGGTCATTACGGTCCACGCGGCTTCCAATTATCTGGGTGAATTTATGAAGCTTGATGCTGCAAGCATGATTTTCTTTGTGCAAGACAAAGTTCTTTTATTGAAAAAAATTTCGGATCAGGCGGACAGTACGCTGGTAGGATCTGATACAAATGACCGGGACCTGAACCAGGACAGCAAGGAAGGAACTTCCGGGGTCTTGTTGGGCCTGAGAATACTCGAGGGCGCCGGCTATACCTACCAGACACTTTGGATTGCCGTCGATCATTATCAGCTTCATCCGGTCCTGACGTCCAAACAGCTTTTCTTTCCGCGTACCAGCGGTTTTTGGGAACTTAATGTCCAGGACCTCTCTGCCGCCGGCAAGACAGGCAATATCCTGACGGCCCGCAATCTGGCGACAAAGATTCCCGACACGGAGAAGGAGAAAGAAGGAACAAAGGAGAAAGAGGGAACAGGCGATCAAGGCGATAGCAATCCGGCGCTAAGAATCATTGATTATATCGGGAATGATTATGTGGCCGTCGAAAAGAAAACCGGCAGTGTGAATCAATTGCAGGTGCTTCCGGTCGACAAACTGTCGTCGCCGGCAGAAATAAAGGTATCCGATTTACTGGGGGACAACGGATTAAACGCTTATTTGAGTGCCGGAGAACAGGCTGTTGCGGCCTTAAGAGGCACAGGGGTTACCTCAATTAACAGCGGTGAGACCGGGGAGAATTTCGGCCTGGTACGGAAAAACGGCCACTGGTTTCTTGTGGGGAGAATCAACTATCAAAGTGGCGGGACGTTTGCGCAAACGGACTTTGATCTGAAGGTTATCCCCCCGCCTAATTTGATTTTCTATGATACCTTAGTCTTAAGCTGGCATGCTATTAAAGACCGGGTTCCGGATGCTCTGGACGCCTTTACTTCGCCCAATAAGGATATCGCCCTGGTCAAAACCAAAAATAAATTAACTATTTACCCCATTGGCGGGGAGCAATTAGCCGAAAACCCTTTGGCGGAACTTGACCTGCAGGAAGGAGCGGCCGTAATCATGGCTGAGTGGGCGATAGGATCTTACGTGGAAAGCTGGGAGAAATCGTTTCTCGCTTATGGCGCCCAGGCCTTAGCAAGCGGCTCTGTCCGGATGCGCTGAACGGAGCCCATCTATATCACCAAAAATGGTTATGGGGATATGGTCATCATGAGTGTGAAAATGTACGAGGAAAAACTGTATATGCTCGATATTTACAACAAATTAGCAGCTGCGGTAACCGTAAATTTTTGTTGTTTGAGGTAGATCAAATTTCTGAGAAGGATGTTTATGAAGTAACTGATTATGAAGAGGAGCGCCTGCTGTTAGAGGCTTTAGAAGGAGATAACCCCATTCTTTCGGAAACGGAAATTGACAAAATGCTGGTTTTTCCTTCAGTCCGGGGCTGTGTGTAAACACAGCTCTTTTGTCATATTGCATCAGGCGTCAAGGCATCAAACTTTGAACGGCAAATTTTCGCTGTTTAAGATAATATTCAGGGAAGCTGATTGAGAATAATGTTATTATTATACAGGGAAGGGAGGATTTTGCGTTGAGTGAACTACCGTATTAAATTTGAAAGTTTTGCTTTTAGGTGATGCTTGGTTTAATGAAGACCATATTATGATGTATGTTTCGACGGATGGATACGGTAACTACACTTTATATGAGGCAACAACGTATCAGGACTATGACAGAGTTATCTATACCACAAGATCTATCTCAACTGTTCAAAGTTCTTATGATCCGATAAGGCGTTTAAATGTTATTGAAGATATATAATACATTGATCTAAAAATCTGCCGGAGCAACATCAGTAAATGTTACTGATGTTGCTCTGGTTTGCATTAATTGAATTCTTGGAAGTTGAGGTTGGTAAAAATGATTAGAATTATTGCAAAGATATTGATCGGTATAATCCTGTTGGCAGGTTCAATTTCTATATTAGCGGGATGCGGCAATAGTGAAGCGGAGAAAGCGCCTGAAGCCGCTGTCTATAAAAAACCAAAACCAGAGATTGGCAGCACTGTAGTGCTGGCAAGTGATGCTGCTTTAAAGGTTGATTCATACGGCACTTGGGATGAAATGATTTTCTTTAAAGGAAATTCGGTAAAAGTTACAGATGCATTTATTTTGTATAGAGGAAATATTGTAAAAGTTTTAGATCCATTAGATGCATCAGATCCATGGCTTTATGTTGAAACTCCATGTTTTGTACCGCCTGCGCCACAAGGATATATTTCAGCAAATGCAGTTTATGCTGATTTCTCCAGCAGTGAAGCAAATCAAGGATATATTAAAGGACTTATTAATCAAGGAGTCATTATTAATCAAGGGTTTATTATTGATAAAGCGATTGAATATTCCGAACCGAATGAGAAATCGAGGGTGATTGATGATTCTGCAACCGGACCTGTGAACATTATAAAGCGCGAAAACGGATGGACGTTTTGCGGGTTTACGGGAGGGCAAGAAGACGGCTGGATCAAGGAAGAACAAATCAGATATTATTTTGCGGAACCCGAATGAATAAAATATTGACCCCCGAAAATTAAACAAGCAGATTTTGGGGGCCGTTACCTTAACCAGTTTATAAATGGACACTTCGGCTATCAGAAGGTTGGATGATTTATTAAAGGGCGTATCGCAAAACGTTGAATTAAAAACGTAGGGCGACACAGCTCTTTTGTCATATTACATCAGGCGTCAAGGCGTCAAACCTTAAACGGCAAAATTTTTGTTGTTTAAATAATATTCAGAAGGGCTGATTAAGAAGTTGATTGAGAAGCTGATTACGAAGCTGGTTCAGGCAGACTTTTCCGTATCAAAAAACCCAAGCTATAAATA
>DATMXV010000411.1:0-11803 GCA_035561335.1 Desulfitobacteriaceae bacterium | reverse complement strand
TCGGAATCCTCACCCCCGATGGCATAGATTTTTCCGTTAACGGTTACCGCACTGAAATAACACCTGGCTGTCGGCATATTGGCTTTGATAGCCCAGGGGTTAACTGTTGGTGTATATACCTCTACAGTATTGCAATAGGCGTCGTTATAACCTCCCAGGACATAGATTTTGCCATCAAGAGAGGTACTGCCAAATCTTTCTCTGCCAACAAGCATTTTTTCTTTGTTTAAGGTTGTCCAGGTATTGTTATTGGGGTCATACTGTTCAACGGTTTGTAAGTAGCTGGTTCCATTGTATCCCCCAATAGCATAAATCTTCCCGCTTACTGTTTCTGCACCCAGTCCTCTTCGGGCTGTTGGCATTACTGCCTTCGTTACCCAGGTATTATTTGCCGGGTTGTATTCCTCTACTGTATTCAGGTAAGTGCTGCCGTTATAGCCACCGATAGCATATACCTTCCCATTTGCAGCGGTAACCCCTAAATACCCCCTGGCTGTAGGTATATTAGCCTTGGTGTTCCAAGTATCCAGTATTGGATCATATTCTTCGACTGTATTTAGATAATTGTTTCCATTATAACCGCCGACAGCATAAATCTTTCCATTAGCGGTTGTTAGACCAAAGTAGCCCATTGCTGTCGACATGCTATTTTTTGTAGTCCAAGAGTTGGCTATAGGGTCATATTCTTCTAAAATGCTTAAATAAGTCTCGTTATATCCACCAACTGCATAGATTTTGCCATTCAGAGCAGCAATCCCAAGTCCTCTTCTGGCTGTAGGCATATTATTCTTGGTAATCCACGTGTTTGTACTTTTGTCATATTCCTCAACAGTATTTAGGCAACTGTTTCCATCATAGCCGCCAATAGCAAAGATCTTTCCGTTTACCGCAGCTGCACCAAGTTCAGACCTGGCAGTGGGTATTTTTTGAATTGTCTGCCACTTGTTTGTTGGCAAGCCATATTTTTCTACAGTATTTAAGTAACTGTTATTTTTCCCCCCCAGGGCATAGACCCTGCCATTAACTGCAGCTGCCCCTAGCCCGAGTCTGGTCGTATTGAGATTTGCTCTTTGACCCCAAACGTCATTTCCCGTATCATATTCATAAGTATCCCTTAAATAGCCACTAGGGCCTTGTCCTCCCACGGCATATATCTTGCCATTGATTAAAGCTGTACCAAATAATTTTTTGGTGACAGGCATGCTCGCTTTGGTACTCCATGTATCAGTAACCGGATCATATTCTTCGACCGTGTTTACATCGGCACTGTTATGTCCTCCAATGGCATAGATTTTACCGTTGCTGGCTACAACACCTAAACCATATCTGGCTGTTGGCATGCTTGCCTTGGTGCTCCAGGTATTGGTAGCAGGGTTATAGGCTTCTACTGTATTAAGCGAATGTTGGTTTTCGCCTCCTATTACGTATATTATACCGTTCACGGTGACCGCACCTGGTAAAAATCTGCCCGTGGGCATATTTGCTAAAATAGTCCAAGTATTGGTTGCTGGATCATAGACTTCGTTCATGTTTTTTGAACCACTGTTATTGATACCCCCAATGGCGTAAATTTTCCCTCCCGCAACCGTAGCAGCAAGACCTCTTCTGGCCTCACTCATATCAGTAGCGGTAGTACTGGAACCAGATTCTGGATCATAGACCTCAACACTCTTCAAGGTACTTCCGTTATATCCCCCCGCACAATAGATCTTGTCATTGTGTACTGCTGTGCCAAAATATATTCTTGCGGTTGATATATTTCCCTGGAGATTCCACTCATCCACAGAATAAAGGTCATAACCCCCGTCATCCGGAATACCGCTTCCCGGATCCTCCACTGTCTCTTCTACAATTTCAATGATGTTGTCATTTTGAATAACAGGTTCTGCCAAGGCTGAGGTGCAGTTAATAATCCCGCCCCCTGCTACTTTTCCCGTTAAGGAAGATAATTTGTCACATGAAGTTATAATCCTTGTCCTGATCTCGCTGATATCAGCATTGAGATATTTGCTTAAAATCAGTGCTGCTTCGCCACTGACAAAGGCAGCCGCCTGGGAAGTTCCGCCGCTTTGGCCGTAGGCATTGCCGGGTGTGGTACTAAGGATTTCTTCGCCGGGAGCCGCGACATCCACGGAATTCTGACCGTAGTTGGAGAAGCGGGATAAGTTGCCGATTTCTTTAACGGAAGCAACTGCGATGATGTTGTCTCCTGTGAGAGATGCGGGATAGACCGGGTTAACATCAATGTTCTTATAACTATTGCCGGCGGCACAGATAAAGAGCAAATCCGACTCGACCATCGCTTCCTTTAAGGCTGTATTTTCACTGGTACTGCCCCAGCTGCAGTTGACGATTTGCGCCCCATTTTGGTGGGCATATTGGATGGCGCTGATGATATCGCTGGTGTAGGCTGTGCCGTTCTTGAAGACCTGCAGGGGCATGATTTGGGCCTTGGGCGCTACTCCGGCGATCCCTTTTTCATTTCCAGTTTCTGCGGCGATGATCCCGGCGACATGGGTGCCGTGCCATTCATCGGAAATATTATTCTGATTATGGACAGCATTGGTTTTATCAACAAAATTCCAGCCGTTTACATCGTCAATATAGCCATTGCCGTCATCATCCAGTCCGTTAGCAGGGATTTCAGCGGTGTTGGTCCAGATATTATTTTCCAGGTCTTCATGAGTGATATCGATCCCGGTATCCAGGACAGCAATAACTACACCCTCTCCTTCGGCCTTTTGCCAGGCGTCAGCTGCATTAACGCCGACGGAGACGGCTTGGTTGTTATCTTCAGCAATCGTATTGGCCCTTAAGGCCCATTGTTCGCTGTATCGCGGGTCGTTGATTTCAAGTGCTGTAACATTATTCACAATAATGTCTGAGAATGGTTCTGCTTCATTGCCGGCCAAATCCAGCAGCGGCATTGTCCCGGGCAAATAGCTGAGCTTGAGCACGTCGTCCCCGGCAACCGGCTCAGTTACAGTGATAATAACTTTTTTGCCGTTAATCCTGATTTTTTGAAGAGCGTCGGGAAGTGCTTGCCCATTCAGCTTCAAGCTGAAATCATTATTTGCCGGGAGCGAATCTTCCTTGAGTTCTTCATTAAAGCTTAAGACTAATTCAATGTTATTGATTGTTGCTTCTTGTAAAACCGGGGCCTCAAGGTCCACTGTCTCAGTTTGATTGCTAACCTCTTGATTGCTGAAACCTGCGGCCGGATTGCCTGCCGGATCTGTGATGGGGTTTTCTCCCGGGAGATAGCTTATTTGCATGGTCTGGCCGGCAGCGAAACTGTTTTCCAAAGTTAAACAGACACTTTTGTCAGTTATAGTTACTTTCTTAATCTTTACGGTGAGAGATTTGCCGTCAGCTGTACAGACCAGGGAAAAATCCGCTATGAGCGGCACTGGGGAATCAAGTAAAGCCTCATTATATCCCAGAGTGATAATCTTGTCTTTTACTTCTACAGTTTTCAGGAGAGGGCCGGTAGTATCGGCTACAATCTCCGGACTTGCCTGCACCTCTCTTCCGGAAAAACCAGCGGCCGGATTACCCGCCTGATCGGCGATGGGCTTTGTCCCCGGGGTATAGCTCAGCACAACTGCTTCAGCGTCAGCTTGCGGAGTCCCCAGGGTTATTGCTACTTTATTATCGCTGATGGCAACCCCGGCGATTGCCACCACTTGCCCTTTCTGGTTCTTGACGCTGAAATCGCTGCCTGAGGGTAGGGAGGCGCTGTCCAGGCTTTCATCATAGGTTAGGGCAATTTTTAAGCCGTCGAAGCTTATCTCCGTCAACGTGGGAACCTGCCTATCGGTTTGCGTATCTGTTTCTGTTTCGCTTGCGTCCTGCGGCGTTGCCGGATCTTCTGGTGGTTGTTCGTTTATATCGGTTGGGGTTGCAGAATCTTCCTGGCTTGGTTCGTTTATATCTGGTGGTAATTCCGGCTTCTCATCCGGGGATGTTTCTGCGGAGGCTACGCTTAACTGGTAATCCGGTTGGATATATTCGATATTGGGATCCGCTTCTTTCTGTTTAAGAAGGGCCGAAAAATCTTCTTTTCTCATTTTGTCCCTGGTGACAAAGACATCGAACTTGCTGTTTTTGGTCGGTTTTCTTTCTTTGATGATGTCTTTGACTTTCAGGGACGTCTTTTCTTTTTGCTTCTCATTACGGTATTTAATAATGAAACGGTCAATTTGCTGATCTTCCAAATCTTCCAAATCTGCAAGGTCCTGAGGTTGTTGCTTGACAACCTGTTTGGGAGCTTGGGCTTCTTTGTTTGGGGCCGCCAGGTGTTCATTGATTATTCTGTCAATCTCCTCTTGCGGGAGGCCTGATTGATTATTATTTTCAATAAAATTAGGGTCAGGAGGGTTAAGATCAGCTTGCCCTTCTTGGAGACTGCCGGCAGCAGCTTGCTGCGTTTGATTCTCGGCAGCAGTTTGCCGCAGCAAACTATTAAGAATATGTATTACGTCGGAACCTTGATATTCCCGCGCCGGGGCAGCTTTCGCTGGAAAAAGCAGAGGGGTAGGGCAGAGCAGCGAAGAGAAGAATAAGGTTAAAATTACTGACCCAGCGATTAATCTCCGGAAAACCTTCTTAACAACCAACCTTAGTTACCTCCTTCGGAATCAGAACAAAATTTATTAATTTAAGCCTGAGAGAACCTCTCTTTTATTTACTGAAAGGAAAAAATTATTACATGCTTCTAAAGAATAACATGGGAACCGTTTATTTCATGTCGTAATACCGCTGTTCTAAAACGTCGTTTTCAAGATCTTAAAGGTAAATCCAGTAGAATTTTTCTATTTTATGGTGAATAAAGCAACTATTTACTGTCGTTTAAAATTAAAATGCCGACAAGGTTCACCACTTAACCCGGCCGGCATTTGATTTATACTCTATTAAATTCAGTTTCGCACTTTTTTAAAAACCCTACTCCACAATCCTACCCCACAACCCTGCTCCCGGGCTTGACAACCGGTATTCCCTCGGCACATAAGCGGCATTGTTCCGGTTCAAAAGCCTCAATGTTTAATTGCAGCAAACTTGTCAAAGGAACCCCAAAACTTTGTTTTCCCCCGCTCCGGTCTACCAGGACTCCTACTCCGACCGGTTCAGCTCCAAGTTCCCGTACTACTGCCAATACTTCACGGACTGAACCGCCGGTCGTAATGACATCCTCGACTACTAAAACCTTTTCCCCGGGGGATAAGCTGAAACCGCGCCTTAAACTCATTACTCCGTTTTCCCGTTCGGTAAACAAGGCCCGTACTCCTAAAGCCCCGGCGACTTCATGAGCCACAATAATCCCGCCCATTGCCGGTCCGATAACCGTCCGGATACCTTGTCCCTGCCACGCCTTGGCTAACTCTGCTCCCAATTGGGTAGCCAGATGCGGGTATTGCAGGACCTGGGCACATTGCATATACTGGGCGCTGTGTTTCCCTGAGGTCAACCGGAAATGTCCTTGCAGCAAAGCACCGCTTTGTTTAAATATTTCTAAAACATCCGGGGTTTTATTCTCAGTCATTTTTTCTATCACCTCTTACTCCTCCCATAAACGATTCAGGGCTTCCAGAGGATCTGCAGCCCGGGTAACCGGACGGCCAACAACCAGATAAGAACTGCCGGCTTTGATAGCTTCCCGTGGTGTCAATATCCGGACCTGGTCATTTTGTTCACTCCAGGCCGGTCTGATTCCCGGAGTAACTAGCAGGAATTCCTGGCCACAGGCCTTCCGCAAGGCTGGTGCTTCCCTGGCAGAGGCCACAACCCCGTCAAGCCCTGCCCGTTGGGCAAGCTGCGCCAGCCCAATTACCTGGGACTCCAAACTGCGGCCAACTCCCAAATCTTCCTGCAGCACCTTATCAGACAAACTGGTTAAAACAGTCACCCCGATCAATTTCGTTCTTTGCCTGTTGTCAGACTGTGCGCGGACTGCCTCGGCTGCCCGGGCCATCATCTCATAACCGCCGCTGCAGTGAACATTGATTATATCAGCTCCCCAGGCTATCAGTCCCCGGACCGCCCGTTCCACAGTATTAGGAATATCATGAAGCTTCAGATCAAGGAAAACCGGAAAACCCAATTCTTTCAAATCCTGTATAATCGCCGGACCTTCCATAGAATACAGTTCCAAACCTACTTTTAACCAGCAGCCGCTTCCCTGCAGCTTTCCGGCCAGGTCCAGGGCTTTCTCTTTCCCTTCCACGTCCATAGCTACAATAACTTTCTTATTCAGGTCTTCATTCAAATTCCCTGCCCCCCAGCCTAATATTTTACTTATAATGATTTACCCTTTCTGCGCCAAGCCAACCAAATCACGGCTCGCAGCAAATCCGTATTTCAGACAATATTGCTCTATCCCTGCCAAAATATCCAACGGAGCCTGGGGATTAACAAAGTTCCCTGTGCCAATACTTACAGCGCTGGCCCCCGCCAGGAGAAATTCTACGGCATCCTGCCAGGTGGTTATCCCGCCCATCCCGATAACCGGGATCTTCACAGCCTGGGCAGCTTGCCAGACCATCCTGACAGCCAGCGGGCGAACAGCCGGTCCGGAAAGGCCTCCGAAAGTATTGGCGAGCGTGGGACGGCGCTTGTCAATATCTATACTCATCCCCAATAAAGTATTGATCAGCGAAACAGCATCCGCTCCGCCGTCCGCTACAGCCCTGGCCATCTCCGCAATATCCGTAACATTCGGAGAAAGCTTGGCGATGACCGGCAGGTCAGTCTCCTTTTTGACAGCGGCAATGACCTGTTCCGCACTTCGCGGGTCAGTCCCGAAATGCATCCCTCCGTGCTTGACGTTGGGACAGGAAATATTAACCTCCAGAGCAGCCATCCCGGAATCACTCCGGATTAAGCGGGCCATCAGGCTATAATCTTCAACGGAAAACCCTGAAATATTGACAATCACTGCCGTCGGCAATTTTTGCAGACGCGGTACATAAGAGCGCAGGAATTCTTCCAGGCCGGGGTTTTCCAGACCCACCGCATTAAGCATCCCCGCCGGGGTTTCAGTTATCCGGGGGAGCGGATTACCCAAGCGCGGTTCGGGGGTGATTCCTTTGACTGTGATCGCCCCTAAAGCCTCAGCCGGACAATACTCTTGATATTCGTCACCAAACCCATATGTGCCTGAAGATGTAAGCAGCGGATTACGCAGCTTCAGGCCGGCCAGCGAAGTCCTGAAATCAACAGGAGGCATGCCAAACAACCTCCTCTCCCGGAAAAACCGGACCATCCCGGCAGACTTTTACCCGCCGTACTTTTCCCTGTTGGTCCCGCAGGGTTGCCGCACAGCCCAGGCAGGCCCCAAGCCCGCAGGCCATATGTTCTTCCAAAGAAACCTCTACCGGCAGCCCGGCCTCCAGACAGAGCGCAGTCACGGCTTGCATCATCCCCGCAGGACCGCAGACAGCAACCCGCACAGACTGCCCGGCTGCCGCCGGACCCGGGCCCGGACTACCCTGCCGTCGTTCCTGCAAATAATCCTGCAAGATATCTGTTACCAGCCCTTTTTGGCCGCAGCTGCCGTCCAGGGTGCTGATATGTGAAGGCAGCCCCAGCTCTTTCCACATAGCCAGGCCTGCACCTTCCAGCAGGGAGCGGTTCTCCCCGCCCCAAAAGAGACGGATTGCGAGCCCCTGTTTCTGAGCAGCCGCGGCCAGGGCATAAAGCGGAAAAATACCGATCCCGCCGGCGACAAGCCACAATTCTCCTTGCCCGGGTAAAGTAAAACCCTTTCCCAGCGGACCCAGTATATTCAGCTTCTGCCCGGGACAGGCCATGGCCAGCAGTTCTGTCCCCTTGCCTTTGATTTTATACAATAAGGTAATTTCCTGACGTTCAGGATTAATAGCCGCTATACTGAGTGGCCGGCGCAACAGGGGATCGAGGGCCGGCAGCACCTGAACATGGACAAACTGCCCCGGTTTTGCCTCCAGGGCAACCGGCCCCCTCAAAACTAATTTCCGTATTCCCCAGTCAACCGGACCGAGAATTTCGTTGGCAATAACTTCCTGTTCCACAAGCATAGGCTCACATCCTTTGTCAAACCTCTGGCCGACTATTGTATAATAACAGTCTGCTACGCAATCATGAGTTAATTAACCGAATTTACATTAACAATCTTCATCTAGTCTATACCAAATGTTGCCTACTAAGCCCGTAAATCATTATCATAAATCATTATCAAGAGAGGGTATTTAGCGAATAACCTCATAAAAAATATCGACGGCGCCGGATGTGCCAAGTACGTTTTTGTCTGCTAACTTCCGGGCAGTTGGCTGACCAGGCGGCCTCCCACCCAGGTCATAACGGAATATCCTTTTAATTCTTGATTAAGAAAGGGCGTATTCTGAGCCTTTGAAGCCAGGTCCTCCGCTTTAATAGTAACCGGACAATCCGGATCAAATAAAACCATGTCCGCCGCCTGACCGGGTTTCAAGCTGCCGCCGGCCAGATTGAAACGCCGGGCCGGCGCCAAGCTCCAGGCTTCCAGCAGCCGTCTGACCGGTAATTTGCCTGCTGCCACCAGGTATTGCCAGACCGCAGCCAGAGAGGTTTCCAAACCATTGATTCCAAAAGGGGCCTCGGCAAACGGGCAGGCTTTTTCTTCCCAGGTATGAGGGGCATGGTCTGTAGCCAGCATATCGATGGTCCCATCTATTAAGGCCTCAAGCAGGGCTGCCCGGTCGTCCGCTGTCCGCAGCGGGGGATTCACTTTTAAGGAAGTTCCTGTGAGGGTGATATCTTCATCACAAAAAATCAGGTGATGGGGATTGACTTCAGCTGTAACATCAAGACCTTTCTGCTTGGCCTGCCTGATCAGGTCCACACTTTGCCGGCAGGAAATATGGGCCAAATGGAGGACCCCTCCTGTTTCTTCCACCAACATTAAATCCCGGGCAACCATTATGCTTTCCGCGCAGGAAGGTATTCCCTTCAGACCCAAACGGGCGGCTGCCAAACCCTTGTGCATGACCCCGCCCCCTGCCAGATTATCGACTTCACAATGACTGATCAGCGGCAGCCCGCTTAGTTTGGCATATTCTAAAGCTAAACGCATAACCTCGGCATTCTGGATCCCCCGTCCGTCATCAGAAAATCCTACGGCTCCGCCCTGGGCCAAATCGATCATTTCCACTAATTCCTGACCGTTCATACCCTTGGTGACTGCCGCCACCGGGTAAACCCTGGCCAAGCCCGCCCGTTTACCCTGGGCCCAAACAAATTCTACCAAAGCCCGCTGGTCAATTACCGGTTTGGTATTGGCCATCGCCAGGATTGAAGTGAAACCGCCGCGGACAGCGGCCCTTGCCCCGCTGGCGATATCTTCTTTCTCTTCCTGCCCGGGTTCCCGCAAGTGGGTATGCACATCAATTAAACCCGGAAAAAGCAGCCTGCCCCGGCCGTCAACTATCTCCAATTCCTCACCACCGGTCCTGGCCTGTACCGTTTCTTCAGTAAAAGAAGGGGAAAGCTCCAGGATCTTACCGTCTTTAACCAAAATCTCAGACAGCGCGGAAAGGTTTTGCGCCGGATCAACAACCTCTACATTCTTAAACCATAACATTGCTTGTTCCCCCTGCCAATAAATATATCAAAGCCATCCTGACAGCAACCCCATTGGTAACCTGCTCCTCAATTTTGGCATTGAGGCTGTCGGCAAGCTCACTGGTGATCTCAACCCCGCGGTTAATCGGGCCGGGATGAAGGACTAAGGTTTTCTTCCCGGTCTTCTCCAGCCTGGGGCCGGACAAGCCGTAAAGCCGGCTGTATTCCCGCAAACTTGGAAAAAGCCCGCTCTGCTGACGTTCCATTTGCAGGCGTAAAGCCATTACCGCATCAGCCCCCGGCAATTCGGCGTCCAGATTATAGGACATCTTAACACCTAAAACCTTCATTTCCGGCGGCAGCAATGTGGGCGGCCCTACAAGGGTAACCTCAGCTCCCATTTTCGTTAAACCCCAGACATTACTGCGGGCTACCCGGGAATGCAAAATATCACCGACAATCACAATCTTTTTGCCTGCCAGACCGCCCAGTTCTTCCCGGAGGGTAAACATATCCAACAAAGCTTGGGTAGGATGAGCATGCTGGCCGTCACCGGCATTGATAATTCCAGTCTGCAGGTGTTCTGTCAGAAATGCCGCCGCTCCGGCAGACGCGTGCCGGATAACAATCAGGTCAACTCTCATAGCTGCTATGGTTTTGGCCGTATCCAGCAAGCTTTCCCCTTTACTGACACTGCTCTGGGCAACGGCAATACTGGTCGTATCAGCTCCCAGGATTTTCCCTGCCGTTTCAAAAGAAACCCGCGTCCGGGTACTGGCTTCATAGAATAAATGAAGCACAGATTTTCCCCGGAGGGTAGGCAGTTTTTTAAGCGGACGCAGTAATACTTCTTTCATTGGTTTTGCGGTCTTCAATATATGACTGATTTCTTCCGTACTCAAACTTTCAATGTCCAAAATATGTTTTCGCTTCCAATTCATTTACCGCAACCTCCTTCAGGCCCTTGAACCACAAGAAAAAACCTCTTACCCTCGGGCAAGAGGCAGAAATAACTAATTTTATCCTGCTGCAAACCCTTGGTCATCTCACCGGAGGACATTTAAAGGGCAATTCAAGATAACTAATCAGCCTGGTTTTTCCACAAGTACTACTTCCTCTGTATCATCTACTTCACGCAAACAGACAGAAACACTCTCCCTCCGTGAAGTAGGTAAGTTTTTACCTACATAATCAGCTCTTATCGGCAGTTCCCGGTGCCCCCTGTCTACCAGGACGGCTAACTGGATCCGCTGCGGTCTCCCTAAATCCATTGTGGCATCCAGGGCGGCACGCGCCGTCCGCCCGGTAAAAAGCACATCGTCAACCAAAATCACCTGTTTTCCCTGAACACTGAAAGGGACTGCTGTCTCGTGAACAACCGGCTGAACATCAATTGTGCTTAAATCATCCCTGTACAGGGTTATATCTAAAATTCCCATCGGCAGTTCAACATCTTCAAACTCACAAATCAGTTGTTGGAGCCTTTTCGCCAAAGTTACGCCCCGGCGCCGGACCCCAATCAGGACTACATTTTCTGTCCCCTTGTTTTTTTCAATAATTTCGTGAGCGATCCTGGTTAAAGCCCGGCGAATACCATCGGCATCCATAATCAGGCTTTTTGTTATTCCTTCCAACTCAGGTACTCCTTTCCCGACAGGCGGATTCGAAACCTGTTATCGAAAACTTGGCTGCCGGCAGCATAAAAAAATCCGTCTTCCGACAGACAGACTTAGTCCTTTTATGTCTGCCTTATTGTCTCACAGGACTCTTTTAAAGGCTTTACTTAAGTTTACCCCAGATAACTTTAATAGTCAAACCACAAGAACAAGCCGGAGCAAGTTCAAGAACGCCTCAATACCTTGTTTGAGGCGCCATAATTACAAATTAAATTTTAAATCTTATTGCCCATTTATGGATCATAGATTGAAATTTTTCATGGATCCCATAGCCAATGACACTTTCTTCATGTTTTTTGAATTTTTCAAAAAGGTCTTCCTGCTCCGCATTATCCAGGAGTTGATCCGCCATTGTGAAAAGTACTTTATTTTCATTCTCCATATGGTCTTTTGACAGATCGAGATATTTCTTGGCAACTATATTAAACTCCGCTAAATCCTTGGTTTCCAAGGATTTATTCATCAAGGCAACGTATTTCCTGCCCTGATTATGTTCTTCCAGCATTATTCCGATCGGGGCGCCCTCACTGTTAAGCCCTTTATTTATTAAT
>DATMXV010000410.1:0-4717 GCA_035561335.1 Desulfitobacteriaceae bacterium | reverse complement strand
TATCCCTTATGAAGAAACACGCCAATATGTGGAAAGGGTTTTAAAAAGTTATCAAAAATACAGCAAGCTTTATCCTGCTGAGGTTATTGAGAATTAAACACGCCCGTTCCCATAGGGACATGATTGAACCGTAGGCAGTTTGCTGAGGCAGACAGTAGATTTGGCTGTCTGCCTTTACCGTTATCGGTGGGTGATGGCAATGTTTTCACTGGACACAATAACTCCTGAAGCAAGTTTTTCAAAGATAGCCATTGGCTTGCTTATGCATAACATACCATCATTAGTGTGTATGGTGCAACACGACCTATTTAATAAATTCAGTCTAAGTAAAGTTGCAATCTTTGGTTCTGCCGCAAGGGGAGAAACGTCCAATGATATCGATATTCTGATTGAGGATAATGTGGATTACCGGTCATTATACGAACTTAGGAATGAGCTCCAAACATTGACGCAAAAACGCATTGACATTGTTATCGCCAAGTATGCCAATCCGATTGTGCTGCATCGTGCAAGGAAGGAGATTGTGTATGTTGAAGGAAATTAAAAATGATCTTATGTATCTCCTCAACATCCTGGAATCTGAGGTAGCAAAACAGAGCCTCTACTATCGTCATATTAAGTTTGAATAAGTTATGACTATGAAAAAAGACCAGATTATGACTGCTTGGACTGAGAAATTTCAGGAACCGTGCCAAGATGGAGCTATGCGGCAAGATATTACTGTCGAGGCTTCGGCCACAGAGAACTCGATTGTGACTATAAAGAAAAGCGTAAGAGCAAGTAGCCAAACCCTTGCACGGGAGCTTCTTGCTCTTTACCAGTTGCCGCTCACTTTGCGGCCGGTTGCACAACCGGGATGTTGAAGCATCCCGGTTCTTAATTATATGAAACCTTATGTCAATATTATAAACCTTCAGTTCAAGTCACTACAAGTTCTCCTGAAAATTACTATGTTTTTAATACCTCATTTCTTGAGATTACTTTATCTCATCAATAGCGTGTTAACCTCCATAAATCATCTGGTCAAGACTAGCGCCTGCCGGTACCATTGGTAAAACATCTTCATTGGCCGGAATTGCAATATCCACCAGCACAGGGCCTTCCGTATGCCATACTTTTTCTAAAGTTCCTCTTAAATTTTGGGGATCAGTTACTCTTAAACCTGTTAGACCCATTGCTTGAGCCAGTTTTACCAAATCCGTCCGTCCTTTAAGGGTTGTATGGGAAAGCCGCCCCCCATAAAAGATCCTTTGCCATTGAGCAACCATACCTAAAACCCCATTATTCATAACCAGGATTTTCAGGGGCAAGTTTAAGTCGGCAACAGTCGCCATTTCCTGGCAGTTCATCATGATACCCCCATCACCCGCAAATAGAACCACAGGCTTATGGGGATTGCCGATTTGAGCGCCGATAGCAGCAGGCAAGCCAAACCCCATCGTTCCCAGTCCGCCTGAAGTTAAGAATGTCCTTTCCTGGAAAAACTTATAAAATTGTGCTACCCACATTTGGTGCTGTCCGACATCGGTAACGACAATGGCCTCTCCTCTGAATTTCTCACTCACAGTTTCGATTACTTGCTGCGGCATTATAACATCATTTCGTTTCTCATAACTGAAAGGCCGGAATTCTTGCCATTGTTTAAGTTCCGCCTGCCAATCCCGCCATTGTTCAGATAAATTTATTTCATTGTCTTCAATTTCGGCTAATAAATTGGGCAATGACCATTTAAGGTCGCTGATTACGTGTAAATCTGCGCGAATATTTTTATTAACTTCTGCCGGATCAATATCGAAGTGAACTATTTTTGCTTTAGGAGCAAACTCTTTCACCAGGCTTGTAACCCGGTCGTCAAATCTTACGCCGATTCCTAATAATAAATCACAATTACTTACAGCCATATTGGCAGCGTAACTTCCATGCATACCTATCATGCCCAAATAAAGAGGTTGGGAGAAAGGCACTGCACCCAAGCCCATTAAACTTGAAGTAACCGGGATTCCCGTTTTGTTAAGGAATCTCCTGATTTCGGAAGAAGTGTCGGAAATGATTACGCCCCCTCCTAAAAGGAGCAACGGTTTTTTGGTATGGTTTAGTTCTTCCACCACTGATCTTAAAACCTTTACATCTCCGGCAAACAGCTGTTTATAACCCCTAAGTTCTAATTGCTTGGGATACCGGTAATCAAGTGCGGCATCAAAAACATCCGCAGCGATATCAATAACAACCGGACCCGGCCGACCGGTTTTGGCAATAAAGAAAGCCTCTTTAATTACTTTCGGCAAATCCTGAACATTTTTAACAAGATAATTATGCTTGGTTATTGGAGTACTAATCCCCCGGAAATCAACCTCTTGGAAAGAATCCTTACCGATAAGACGGGTTGGGGCCTGGCCGGTAATGGCAACCATAGGGGTTGAATCCATATAAGCAGTGGCAATCCCGGTAACCAGGTTTGTTGCTCCCGGGCCGGATGTTGCAATACAGACTCCTACTTTACCGGTAGAACGGGCATAACCGTCTGCCGCGTGAGCAGCCCCTTGTTCGTGACGGGTTAAGATGTGCGGGAAGTCCGCAAGGTACAAGGCATCATAAAGTGATACAATTTTTCCGCCGGGATAACCGAATACTACCTCGACATTTTCATTTTTCAGGCTCTCAATAAGAGCCCGCGCACCATTCATCATCATTACTTCCCCACTCCAATTGCTAAGATATTTAAGATAATATAAAAAAACCTCCCGCCCTGATTGTCTCTAAACAAGCAAGGGCGAGAGGTTACTCACGCGGTACCACCTTTATTTGCTTTTTAGCCTTACGGCCAAAAAGCCTCAAAGCGTCTCCATCAAGACACAGCTTTGGTAACGGGTAGACTAACCCGGCACAGCCTAATAGGATAATTACTGATTGCTCCTTTCAGCCTGCAGCTCAGGGGTGATCTCCAGCCTGGCATTAGACGCCGGTTTTCAGCTGCCCGGCTCTCTGTAGTCATAGCACAAAGCGATTGGTCCCCATCAATGCCTTTATCATTTGGATAATTATATGGAATTAAGACATTAGTGTCAAGATAATAATACCTGGTTTAGCGGGTTAATGAAGCCGAACTGCCGGACTGGCATGAAGCAGGGTTGATTACGTCAAAAGGGTTATAGGGCTCCCGGGAGATAAAAAAGATCTTGGCCGTTAGATCATTTTGGGAAGTTGACAGAATAAATAAGGTATTATAAAAATTATAAAGGTTTATGAACAAGGTCCCTTATATTAAATATCTTGTGGTCTATAAAATTCGCAGTTTAGCTTTTTAAAGTCCTTAGAGTTCCACGTCAATACCGGCAGCTCTAAGCTCCTTGATTTCTCGGCTAAGTAAACGTCTACGAGATCTACGCTCACCTCACGAAAACGAACCAAAACATGCTGCATTAGGCTATCTTCCTCTAGTTCAACTCCGTCAGATTCAATAAAATCATCAAATACCTGCAAGATTGTTTGTTTTTCAAATTTATATACTTTACGCAAGACCCAATAAGCTTCGATTAGAACAAGTGACAGTATATAAAACGTAGTGTCACCTTGTTCAATGAGTTGCACCAAATGCTCGATTTGAGCGTCATCGTCTTTTACGAATAAACGAATCAGGATGTTGGTGTCAGCTATCATCGGCTTATTCATTTTCCAACTCCCTCAGCCTATCATCAATTGCTTTTGCCCGTTCTGTTTTACCAATTTCAATTGCTTCATCTACATCTATAGGGGAAGTAGGCTTTAATGTCCCCAGAACCCCTCGAATTGACTTTTTGGGTTTAGGCCGGACTTCAATAATTCTCTCGTTTTCATCTAAGACAAAAGCTAATCTGTCTCCCTCTTTTATTTTTAAAAGTTTTCTCAGTTCAACTGGAATGGTTAACTGTCCTTTGCTCGTTAGCTTTCCAGAGAGAAGTTGTTTCTCCATATTAAGTTTCCCTCCTTCCAAAGTATTACCTATATTATAAGTAATACTTTTTTAAAAGTCAAGTTTTCCCAATTGGCGCATTCTTATGGGTTTGGAAAGAATAGGGAGTGATGTAATAATGACAGCTGGAAATTTCAAATACCATCACATTGGGATTCCAATAAAAGAATCAATTCATGGTGAGGTATATTTGCCGGAATATAAATTATTTCATTGTGACTATAAAGACAGCGAATTTGGGATTGAATGGATGAGATATGAAGATGATTGTCAACTTCCTGAAATAGTTAAGAATCTGCCGCATATTGCATTTGAAGTGGAGGATATCTTTGAAGTGATCAAAGATCGTAAAGTAATAATCCAACCGAATAGTCCATCGAAAGGAGTTATCGTTGCATTTATCGAGGAAAACGGAGCACCAATCGAGTTGATTCAGAATAATAAAATCTATCCGTCAGATTCAATAAAATCATCGAATGCCTGCAGGATTGTTTGTCTTTCAAGATGCGGTTATTAATCCATTTGCCAATTGACAGGAAGGAATGAAGCTTATGAAAAAGGAATTATTAGTAAAAACAGCAGAGGACTTTATTGAAAATTCAGAAGATAATTATATAACAAAGGAAATGGCAATTTCGGACAATGTTATAGGAATGAAGATTTTTGAAGCTCCAATTTTTGCGTTTGGTTCTGCAGATGATGAATACTTTATATTATTGAAAGAACCATCAGTAATAGGAAAACACTTCTTACTTCCAAAAGAATGGC
>DATMXV010000409.1:0-3177 GCA_035561335.1 Desulfitobacteriaceae bacterium | reverse complement strand
GACAAGTTTATCAAATATTAAACCGGCTGCCTGACTGAAGGAACCAAAAATATCCATAATCTGTTCGGGCGGAATTTCATCTAATATATCTCCGCTTTGTTGATCTATTATTTTAACCATAAAACTCTGAGATCCTTCATTGACTCGAAACTCAATGCTTTTATCAATAATCCCCATTAGCCGATTGAGCTTTTCTGCAGCCTTTTCCACTTGTTCACGCGGAATTTCTTCGCGGGCTGAGGAAGTTTCCAGCTTACGGTCCACAATCTTACGGGGAGTATCCTTGGAACGTTCCTGTTTTTGCCCGGGAAAAGCATCCAGTGGAATCAGGGTAGATTGAGTAACCGGTTGAACTTGATTGATCATAAAAAATTCCTCCTTAACCCGCATATCGTCCGCATACTCCTTTTGCCCTCTTCCAGACTAGCCTTCAAAGTCAAGACGTCTGCCTGATTTCGCTGCTCCGCCCTCATAAGCCTGGGAGACATTATGCTGTTGTTTTAATTGATACATCTGCTGCTGCATTGCCAGGATAATGTCCTGATTATTCTCTCTGATTGACTCCAACAGCTTTTGACCTTCCGGAGTAAGCCTGTATCCATCGTCCGGAGCAGTATCAATCCGGGCTTGCACATTTTCACGCTGCTTCATAATTTCAAAGAAAAGATCCAATTCTTTTCTGCACAGGAACTTTTTCATTTCCCGGGTCAGGAACAAATAGTTCTGCCATAGTTCTTTCACTACAATACAACCGCCTGCAGGTTACTTACCGGTTTCCCCTGACGGGCTTTTTTCATAACCTCAACCCAGGTATCACGCATTTCCTGCAACATATTGCGCGCTTCGGCTAATTGCTCTTTATCCTTTTTGAGATTGCCCTGAATAAGACGATACTGGATGTAATCATATAAAGGCAGCCATTTCCGGGAAATCTCCAATTTCATGTCCAGGGTGACCATAAACTCGCGGACAATATCCTGGGCCCGCAGGTTACGTTCGTGCGACCTGGGATAATCCCTGGTCTCCAAGGCCTGAATGCTTTCGTCAACAAACCGGAGGGCGCCATTGTAGAGCAACAGGGTCAATTGTTCCGGTGAGGCGGTCATGATTTGCTGTGTTCTATAAGCTTTAGCCATATTCATTGTATTCATTCAGTTTCCCCCTCGTATAGTGTTCCCCTCTAGCTACTGCTGCCGGAAAATTGCTGCAAAAGCCAACTGCTTTGTTGATTTATTCTATTTAGAGCCGTTTCCATGGCATCAAACTGTTTATAGTAGCGGTCTTCAATATCTTGTAAACGGTCGTTCAGCTTATCCAGGTCAGTCTCATATCTTTTTATTTGTTTAGCCAGACTGCTGCTGGTATCATCGTCAACAGTACTACTGTAACCGCCTACGGTCACAATCTTATCCAGCGAAGTCTTTAACGTATCATATAACCGGACGGCTACGCCCTGTTGAGCCCGCATATCGCTGCCGGTACTGAAAAGTTTACTTATTAGATCAGGATCCTCTTCCAAAGCTTTCTTTAACTTGGTCTCATCCAGGTAAAGCTTGCCGCCTTCGGCATAATTACCTGTAGTAACACCGATAGAAGACAGGCTATTATAATTCCCCGCCAGACCACTGAGCGGCGTTGAGATATCACTGCGTATTTTAAGCAAAGCATCCTGCAAAATGGAATCATGCCGCAGCATACCGCTTTTAGCCTTCGTTTCCCAGGCTGTTATCTCCGAATCCTTCATCTCGTTTTTCTGGTCACTGGTCAGCGGCAGATAGTCGGAATATTTTTCTTCCTTCAACTCACCGTTGATTTTTTCCAGCAAGGCATTATAAGAAGAGATGAACGATTTGACAGCAGCGACAGCCTGGTCATTATCTGACGAAACAACGATCCTCGCCGAACCCAAAGCCTTCAGATTATAGGTCACACCGGAAACAGTAAAGGTATTGGCAGCCTGGGCCAGATTTATACCGTCCAGATTAAATTGGGCGTCTTTCCCTGTAGAAGTAGTCTCAAGTTTTAGTGTATTATTAATAAAGTCCAGACCGTCAGGATCAGCAGTGTCGGAAAAATCAATGCCCACATTGGCCCCCGACCCGGTTGTATAGAGGAAAAACCGGTCCAAAGTCGCATCATAATTGGCCTTAATCCCAATCCCGGCATTATTTATACTGCTGACAAACTCATAAATGCTCTTGCTTGTATCCACCTGAATAGTTGCTGACGCCGTACCGTTTTTGATAGTAATCTCATATGTATCTGCAGCCAATCCAAACTGGGTGCTTAAGCTGTCTTTGGGGGCTGAGGGAAGGGATATACTACCGGCGCTTGTCAACCTGGCGCCCTCAGCCAGTTGAGTAACACTGATGTCATGAGTGACATTGGCTGCGTCAGCGTTAGCAGCCGCCGTAACCGTACTTTCGACCGTTGACGAGACCTTTTTGGGCATCAGGGTGCTCTGCAACTTATAATTAAAAACCGTATTATTACGGAAGTCCTGAAGAGCGGTATACATGGTGTTGTAATCCGCTTTCTTATACTCCAACTGGGTTTTCTTCTGCCATAACTTATCATATGAGACCCGCCGGGCTTTCATTAAATCCTTGACCATCTGGTCAATATCCAGACCGGAACCGCTAAGTCCGTAAGTTCGCATAACCATGAAAATTCCTCCTTAACCTGACGAAATGACCGGCTTGCCGGCTTTAAACTTTCTTATCGAGCAATACACCCACATAATCACGAATCTTTGCTATTGTGTCCAATAACTCATGGGGCGGAAATTCTTTTAAGACCTTCTGGGTCTTGGTGTCAATCACCTGCACCATAAGCTGCTTTGTCCCCTCATGTAGCTGAAACTTCAAATCAGCATTTAATAACTGCAGGAACTTATTCATCTCCTGGGTGATGTTTTTTACATCATCAACGCTTAATTGAGACAAATCTGTTACACTATTGATGACAGTCCCATCATTCTTAGTTGTTGTTTCTGACTTAGAGGCTTCTACAGCTTGATTAACAGTTGCGGTTGTAAGTAAATTTAGAGAAGCATTATTATTAATCAAATTGACATCCATGTCTCACTCACCTCAATTTCAAATTCCTTTTTCACCATATATCTTATATATCGAAAGATAAGGTAATTATCTAAAGCAAATCTGCTTAAATATCTGT
>DATMXV010000408.1:0-3661 GCA_035561335.1 Desulfitobacteriaceae bacterium | reverse complement strand
AAAAACGAGTAATGTCTTTACAATGATTAGTTTACAGGCTCAAGAGCCTACTTGTTGGTGCTTGAACGAGCGTCCGGCGACTTATTCACATACGAGATAGCGGCAACCCGCTTCACCACTCACCTCCACGTGCTCTGTAGTCCCCACGACGAGGTCGTCACCAAACGACACGAAACGGGCTGCGAATTGAGATGATAGGCTGTATAATCAAGGAAGGCGAAAAAGTCGGGTACACTTGGTGCTGGAAGCCCGTTCTGTAGTATGATTTGGCTCTCTGCTTGCACCACAGATTGTTGTTGACGATACATGTCAAGCACGAATAATAGAGTAATGAGACAAAGGGAGCCACGCCGTAAATAATACGCAGGAGGAAAAGCGATGGAAATTATTTATGAGCGTTGTTGTGGATTGGATATTCACAAAGCCGTGATAGTGGCGTGTGTGAATATAAAAGGAAAAAAGGAAATCCAGTCTTTCGGAACGATGACCGACGATTTGTTAAGATTATGCACATGGTTGAAATCAAAATCCGTGCAAATGGCTGCAATGGAAAGCACAGGTTCGTTTTGGAAGCCGATTTTCAATTTATTAGAAGTGGAGGAGATACCGGCTATTTTGGTAAACGCACAACACATTAAAGCTGTTCCTGGTCGAAAGACTGATGTTAAAGACTCTGAATGGATTGCTGATTTGTTAAGGCACGGGCTGTTAAGGGCAAGTTTTGTACCAAAACGTGAAATGCGGGAATTACGCGAACTTGTCAGATATAGGAGCAGCATAACAGACGAGCGAGCGCGTGAATTAAACCGACTGGATAAAGTGCTTCAAGGCGCAAACATAAAGCTGTCGTCTGTGGCAAGCCACTTAGACACGAAATCAAGCCTTGATATGCTGACGGCAATATCCGAAGGTAAGTTTGATACATCTGTCTTAGTTTCTATGGCAAGGGGTACGATGAAATCAAAGAAGGATGCATTGTTAAAAGCGCTTAAAGGCTTGATTCAACCGCACCAGCAGATGATTTTAAAAGCGATGCTTTCGCATATTTCATCTCTCAGCTCGTTGATTGATACGCTGAATGCTGAGATTGAAGCACGGATGATTGAAGATGCTGAACTTATTGAGACTTTAGACGGGATAACAGGCGTAGGGAAAATATCTGCCCAAGTCATCTTAACGGAAATCGGCACAAACATGGAACAGTTTCCGACAGCCGCTCATTTAGCTTCATGGTCTGGCATGTGTCCGGGAAATGACGAAAGTGCAGGTAAGAAAAAGAGCGGAAGAACACGAAAAGGTAATCCAAGTTTAAAGAGAACTTTAGTCCAATGCGGTCGTTCCGCAGCAAACAGTAAAAATACGTATTTGAATTCGTTATACAAAAGAGTCGCCGCGCGCCGTGGTTCAAAAAAGGCTGTCGTAGCCGTTGCTCATGCTATTTTGATTATTTGTTATCATATGATCAAAAATAAGTCCAGTTATAACGAACTTGGCGCAGATTATTTTACAAACCTCAACAAAGAAGATATTGTAAAGCGGAGTGTTAAACGCATTGAAGCATTAGGATATAAAGTTCAAGTAGAGGCAATACCAGCATAAACATGGGGTCGTCAGGTCGGTTATTCTATGTTTCAACCACTTGTTTAAAAACTATTAATCATGGGGTTTATTGAGTATGCCTTTTTATCAAAAATATTTTAATTAGTTTCATAATAGTGTACCGTCCCACAGAGTGAATTTAGCATATTCTGACGGTTAGTTGAATCTATAACGAATGGTGCCAACCCGTTTCATTCCTTGTTGGTGCCTTTCGCAGAAAGGAATGGTCTTTCACATGACAGTAAATCAAAGTATCTTATACCGAAGGTTAAAAGAGACTTTTTTAAAATTAGCCCAATCACACCAGGAGGGCCATAATGGACGCAATTTACGCACGGGTTAGCACAGATGAACAGGCGAAAACCGGCTACTCGCTGGGAGATCAGGTATCTCAATGCCGTCATAAGCTTCTCAGTCTGGGTTTTACCAATATTAAAGAGTATATAGACGACGGTTATAGCGGCGAGTTCTTAGACCGGCCTCACCTTGATCACCTACGTGATGACCTTCGCCATGGCCATATAAAAAATATTGTGGTCTATGATCCCGACCGGCTTAGCCGTAATTTGACTAACCAGCTACTAATTGCAGACGAAATAGAAAAGGCCGGAGCTCAGCTCATGTTTGTAACTGGCGATTATGACTGTTCGCCAGAAGGTCGTCTCTTCTTCTCTATCCGCGGCGCAATTGCGGCCTTTGAGAAGGCTAAAATTCGGGAGCGAACTATGCGCGGCAAACGAGCCAAGGCCCTTTCAGGTAAGCTAGTGTTCAACGATGATGCCTATGGTTATGCTTATGACTCAGAAGCCTGTATGTACGTCATAAACGCAGATGAAGCTATCATAGTAAGATTGATCTTCGACCTGTATACCAGTCGCATGTATGGAGTTAACAGCCTCAGGGCCGAGTTAAAAGCCTTAGGCATAGTAAACCGCAAGGGCGAACCTTTCAACGCTTCTACACTCCACCGGATGCTTGTAAATGAAACATACGCCGGCATCAAATGGGCGTTCAAAACTTATGATAAAGCAATCGCCCAGAAAAAGAGAAAGAAGACAATTCGTGATCAGTCCGAATGGATACCAATAATCGTTCCAGCCATTATCAGCCGGGAGACATGGGAAAAAACTATTGAGTGTCGCCGGCACAATAAAGCAACAGCTAAGCGCAATACTAAATATGAATATCTATTGCAGAATATAATCCGCTGCGAGGCTTGTGGTTACGCCATGCATGGAGTTACCTACCCAAGAAGAAACAGCAAAGATTACTCTTACTATGTTTGTACATCCTACATCAACGGCCATGAGTGTCCAGATAAAAAGAATGTCCCCAGTAAGGAGCTTGAAGAGGCGGTATGGTCAGACCTATTAGCAATGGCTAAAAAGAAAAAAGGTTTTTCCGTATTACATAAAAAAGATACCGATCAGTTGTCGGCAAAAATAGGGTTAGAGAAACAGCTTGAGAATTTAAGAAAGCGCACGGCTGCAATTATAAAATGGGTTGCAAACGGTACCATTAATATTAATGATGCGGAAAGAGACTTACTGGTTATTAACAAGGAGATTGCATCTGCGCAACTTGCGATAAACAAAATCATTACACTGCCTGCAGCCCGGAGCATAAAGAATGAAGACTTTATTAATGCGGAAACATTTGAACAAAAAAGACGGGCTTTACTCAATGCCGGCATTAAAATTTCAACAAAACGCGAAGACAGCACAACCGTATATAAGATAAGGCTTTAGATAGTTTTCAAAATTGTATTTATCGCTTCCACATGATATGCATGCATGATGAAAATTTGGCAGCAGTCATGAAAAAGCATGATTTTCAAATGAGCGAAGAACCGGCAGATACTGAACGGCAATTTTACGGCAGCCGCCTGTTACTGTTATCGCTCCTCGTAGGGCTTATTCGGCGCCACCGCCGCTTTGCCTACTTCTATGGCTTAAGATCAAATCCAATGGGAGACTATATCAAGGAATCAATTGCTATGGAGCGGGAAAATGTAGCAGGCATAATTGGCATAGTTCAAAATATGATATAATATCCCTGTCTC
>DATMXV010000407.1:0-2210 GCA_035561335.1 Desulfitobacteriaceae bacterium | reverse complement strand
GTGTAAATATGGCAGATAGAAACAGGCCGTGTCCATGTATGAGCGGGTTAAAATATAAGAAGTGTTGTTATTTAAGAGAAAGTATTTTAAAACATATTCCCTGTCAAACATATGTTGAAAGTTATGCACTGCAAGATCTTCTTGTAAACTCCCCTGAGTTTAAAGCTTTCTATGATTCGGAGAGGCCTAAAATAAGAAGGAATATTATTTGGGCAAATGACCCGGAACTGGGTTCAAATATCCGGGCAACTTATCTTCCTAAACCTCAAGAGCATTTAATAGCTTTCAGGACTCTCCCGATAACTGTGGATGACGCCTTCGACACAGCCCATGAGCTTCAACATTTTATCTGTTCCGAAGAGGGGTACCCTTCTGTCAGCAATTCAGCTATATTAATGCAAACAAGTTCCAATTTGGCACAGGCCCTTAGCTGTTCCCTTAATGATCCGGCCGCCAACAAACGCCTGCTTCCTTTTGGCTTTGACCTTTGGGCAGAATATGATAAAGCCAGCAGCAGGGAAAAAAACTATTTTAAGAGTTCAGCAGAACCATCTGCGCCGACAGAAAAACTGTATCATACTGCATTTTACATTTCCAAAGCACTTAATTGGGAAGTATGCTGTTTGTCTTCTCCCAGAGATAATAACGAATTTCTGGAATGGTACGACACAGAGCACCCGGACTTTTCCAAAGAAGCCAGGGAATCTCTCGCTTTGGTGAAAAAAATTGGTTATGAAACACCTGAGAAAGCTACAGCTGCCTTCACAGAATTAATAGCCCGGTCTGAACTCGAAAAGTCACTCAAAGTTACTGCTTACCCTGTCAGTGATCAGGATCTCAAAAATAATACCCCTACATCGAATTCAATGTAAGGGCTGTCAAAAAGCAAAAAGCCTGGTTTTAAGGACTAAGCGGTCATTTCTGATCTGTTGCTTTCTCCTCTAATTTAGAATGATCAAACACCCAGGATCCTCCCCAAGGATCAGAAATTATCACCTCATGTTTAGGACAGATATGGAAGGTTCTTGAATTAGATTGTCTGTTTACTTTAAGCTCAAACCAATTAACAGGCAATCCGCCGTCTTCGTTAGTTCCTCTATTTTCACAATACTCGTAATCACAAAGATAGATTTCCCTTTTAGCCATCTTTATCCTCCCCCTTAAACTTGCCTGTAATTATACCATAAGCAGTTCTACTTCTCCATAACGGGGAAGAAATGTCAGGGGAAAATAAAATAGACATAATCTATGAATTAATAATTGTACCTCCATTAATATGTACGATTTGCCCGGTCATATACGAAGAATCTTCAGAGGCCAGGAACAAGTATGCCGCAGCTAATTCAACAGGCTGACCGGCCCGTTGCATAGGCGTAGTACTACCAAATGTTGCAACCTGTTCCGCCCTGAAAGAAGCAGGAATCAGCGGCGTCCAAATCGGGCCTGGGGCTATACCGTTTACCCTGATCCCCAGCTGGACAAGTGATTCTGATAAAGAACGGGTAAAAGTTACTACCGCCCCTTTAGAGGAAGAGTAATCGATAAGCATGGCGTCTCCTTTATAAGCAGTAATCGAAGCAGTGTTTATAATTGTTGCTCCCGGTTGAAGATGGGGAATGGCCGCCTTGGTCAAATAAAACTGGCTGAAAATATTCGTCCGGAAGGTCCGTTCCAACTGCCGCGCAGTAATGTCTAAAAGAGAATTCTGAGGATATTGTTCTGCGGCATTATTAACAAGAACATCCAGTTTGCCTAACCCCTCAAGCGTTTGCCTGATAATTTGCCGGCAAAAAACTTCATCTCCAATATCGCCCCCAATCGGCAGGCAGCGCCTACCTAATTGTTCTATTCTTTCTTTTGTCACCTGGGCATCTTCATGTTCATCGAAATATGAAATAACAATATCTGCACCCTCTTTAGCAAAGAGAATTGCCACAGCCCGCCCAATCCCGCTGTCGCCACCGGTGATTAGAGCGACTTTTCCCTGGAGTTTGCCGCTTGGCCGGTAGTTTTCCCTTTCAAAAACAGGCCTGGGATCCATTAACGCTTCGTGCCCAGGTTGTTTAGCCTGATGCTGAGCCGGAAAAACCGGTCTGGGGGTTATGGTTTGGCTCATCTTGTTACTCCTTTATTGAATATTTCTTGATAAAACTTGCTTACTTACGTTAAAATACCCCGACCGGCAGTATAATACTCATATTATTTAAATA
>DATMXV010000406.1:0-3464 GCA_035561335.1 Desulfitobacteriaceae bacterium | reverse complement strand
GATAATAATTATAATCCCTCCTTTTTATTTTTTCGTTTGTATTTCAGAAGTTCCTAAGATAAGATGGATTGAAATGGGGGATAAATCATGATCAGGGAATTAATAATAGTAGAAGGAAAAAACGATGCCCATATCGTCAGGCAGGCTTTGGGTGATGTAGATATTATTTGGACGGAAGGGTACGGTATTACAGACGAAAAATTTAAATATATTGAAGAAATGGCTATGCGTCAAGGGGTTATTGTTTTCACAGATCCCGATACAGTCGGAGAACAAATCAGAGAAAGGATCCGGCGGCGTGTTCCTGGGGCGAAACACGTTTTTTTGTCTAAAAAGGCTGCTCTGAAAGATAAGGATATTGGAGTAGAAAATGCCGGGGTAGAGGAAATCAGGCGTGTTTTTGCTAATATTCAGAAAGACAGGCTTAAATTGACTGCAGATGATCCGGTTACTTTGCAGGATATAGCTGAAGCAGGGTTGGCCGGACAACCGTTGGCCGCGGAAAAACGGTTTGTCCTGGGCAGGTATTTAGGAATTGGTGATGCTAATGCCAAGCAGTTTTTGCATCGTCTTAACCGCTTTGGGATCAGCCGGGAGCAATTTTGGAATTCGGTTAAGGAGGTTATTGAGCTTGGAGAAGGCAATTGATTATACTCAACGTCTTTTGCGGGGCGGCGCCCGGCCCCAAAAGTCTTTGGGACAAAATTTCTTAATCGATGATAATGTAATCGAGCAAATAGTTTTGGCAAGTAAGCTTGAGGCAGATACACTATTGGTTGAAATAGGCCCGGGACTTGGAATATTAACAAGAGTATTGGCCAAACAGGTCAGTAAAATGTGGGCTGTCGAACTTGATGGAAAAAAGATAGGGATTCTGCAGCGGGAACTCAAGGGTTTACCCGTGGAAATAATTAACAGAGATGCTTTAAAACTCGATTTAGCAGATTTATGGGGAGAAAGGAAGGGGTATTTGATAGGCAATTTACCCTACTATATTACCAGTCCCCTGATAATGCATTTTTTAAACCAAAGTAATTATTTAACAGGTATGACCATAATGGTTCAAGAGGAGGTAGCAGATCGTTTGGCTGCCGGAGTCGGCGGCAAAGAATATGGAGTACTTTCTGTAGCTGTTCAGATAGAGGCTGAGGTTGAGAAGCTTATAAAAGTTCCGGCAGAGGCCTTTTGGCCAAGGCCTAAGGTTAATTCCGCTCTTGTCAGATTGCAGTTCCGGTCGTATCCGGGGATAATTGACAAAAATTCTTTTATGAAGATTGTTAAAGCCGGATTCAGCCAGCGGCGAAAAACCCTGGCTAATTCTCTCGCCGCCGGTTTGCAGCTTTCCAAGGAATTTGTTTCTTTAAGGTTGCTGGAACTGGGAATTGATGATAAGCGCCGGGCAGAAACTATCAGTATTGAAGAATTTATTAGATTAACGGATGTTTTATGCCGCTTTGTCAAGTAGTATTGTAACTATTCAGGTATTCAGAATTCAGGAGTCAGAATAATAGCGGTATTCTTCATCAGAACCTTGCTCAATGTTATAAGAATTTAGAAGTATGCATTTTATGCAATTTCACAATATCGGATACAGAATCCTTTGGTTTTGGGCTATTATAAGGTGCTGCTCAACAAAAGTACTGGGGGTTTGCAGGGCCTCGCTCCATTGTTGCAGAAGATCGAAACGGCGCTCGGGATGATAACCCAGAAGTTCATGTTTGCCTAAAGTGCGGGTAAGAGGTTGATTTTTGGCAGAAGCTAAAGCCATAAGGCAATCACCGATAATAGTATGGGCAATTAAGCGGGCATGACGTCGATGTTTACTGGGGGAATGCAAATCATGATGGGGTATAGAAGTGGCTACTTTAATCTTGAGGTTATTTTTTTTGCCGTAAACCAGGCTTAAAGGCGGGATTGCTATAGACTCGGGAGGAAACAGGGCAAGTGCCCGTGCTGATAAGGCATGAGGACCGTGGGTAGGTGTAGCCAGCCCCAGGGTATTGAGCAGATTTAATTCTTTATTGAGACAAAACCGGAATTTTAATACCAAATTTGCTAATTTAGTACGACTGGTTATATAAGGATAACAATTGGTCAGCGCAAAATCAGCGCCGTTTTTTAAGGCTTCCAGTAAACTGCTTAGATTCTTATGAATATTACCTGACATATCCCCGTCAATAAACAATACTCCATCTGTTTTAAGTGTAAGGGCATACAAAGCCCCAATTGCCCGGGGAATATCAATTCCCAGCGGTTCGGTAAAGTAGATAATATGCAAACGGGGATCAGGAATGGAACGGATTAATTCCAGAGTGTTGTCAGTACACCCGTTAAGAACGGGAATAATGAGGTCCAGAGGCAGGATTAAGAGATTAGTTAGTACAGCGAGAATACTTTTTTCTTCATTTTGGGCAGGAATTACTGCACTGAACATATAATATCGCAACCTTCCAGATTAATGCTCCCTATTAATATATGCCGTTTTCCCTGATCCGTCATAGGATATAAGGGAAGGGAAGTGATGCAGATGTTTCATTCAGGGGATATTGTGGCAAGATTTTCATACCGGCAGGATGTCTTTTTCCGGATAGTGGGAATTCAGAATAATTATAAAGGGGAACGGATTGCTTTACTAAAAGGCCTGAATTTTCGTTTATTGGCAGATGCCCCAATAGAAGATCTGGTAGATAAAGATTCTGTAGAAGTTGCCCATTATGAACTGAAGGACTCTCAGGTTATCTATCAGAAGCTGCATAAGGTTGTTAATCAACGAAAAAGTTCCCCTGATAATCCTGATGAGTTTTTTGAGGTTCCCGGCCGTATCCTGCATTTGGATGGTGATGAAGATTATCTGGGCCAGTGTTTGAAAACTTACCAGCAATTAGGGCTGCAGGCTAAGGGGGTTTGTAAGTCTGAAACAGAACAACCACGGGTTATCTATAAAATATTACAAGAAAATCCTACAGATATTCTTGTACTTACAGGTCATGATGGCTTTTTAAACGGCAAAAAAAATTTTCATAGTTTGGATAGTTATCGCAGTTCTCGTTATTTTGTTGAATCTGTCAGGGAAGCGCGGCGTTTCCAGCCGAATCGTGATTCGCTGGTAATTTTTGCCGGGGCTTGTCAATCAAACTATGAAGCTATTCTGAATGCCGGAGCAAATTTTGCTTCTTCACCCAAAAGGATGTTAATCCACGCTTTTGATCCTGTATTTATTGTGGAGAGGATTGCTTTTACCCCTATAGATAAAATGGTTTCTTTAAAAGAAATTCTTAGTCATACGATTACAGGAACAGACGGTGTAGGTGGAATTGAAACCCGCGGACAGCTTCGGAGGGGATATCCGCGCAGTCCATATTAATTAAATAAAGGGGTACCCTGCAGGGAGGTCCTCCAGGGCGCCTTTTTTATTACTTAGTCTTTCCGGAATTCAATATCCAGTAAAAAGGGGAAAATAATTG
>DATMXV010000405.1:0-3546 GCA_035561335.1 Desulfitobacteriaceae bacterium | reverse complement strand
CTTATTTTGTGTCCTTATTATATCCGGCTGCTCTAACAAGCCATATTTAACCGAAGATAATGATTATTGCATTAACACAGTTGAAACTACAGGTGAAATCAAAAAACAACCGTTAGAAATTCCCTGGAATTTTAATATGGCTGTAATGCGCAAACTCTTAGATGAATCTTCCTTTGTCCTTAGTGATTTGCATACTCCCGCTCCGGATGACCTCCCGAAGCCTTCCGGAGAAACAATAGAAACAATTTACCTGGAGAGTATTTTCCCTGAAAGCCAAAGCATGACTTTAACTATCGATCACGAGCCTGTAAAACTTGATATCAGTTCGATTCAAATTGAGGTTAAAGGCGCAAATGTCGGTAAAATAATATTAAATCAAACCTTAATTTTTCAGGGGATAGACAACCCTGATTTAGAACAGGCTTATACTGATTTTGCAAAAGAACTTGAAAAAACCAATAAAAACCCGGCTGAGGATAAACAATCTGAAGATAACCCGGCTGAGGATAACCCGTCTGTAGATAGCACATCTGCCGGTGCTTAAGAAAGCATGGGGGTCTATCCTGAAATTGCAAAGATTTAATGAATATAAGAAGTTGCCTGCGGCAGCTTCTTAGTTAGTATTAGATAAAGTTTTCAGGGGAGAGAGTTGAACTAGGCAAATGATCTTTATCGTTGATAATTTTGATTCTTTTACCTATAACCTCTTTCAATACTTTGGGGAATTAGGTGAAGAAGTAATTGTACGCCGCCAGGATACCTGCACTTTGCCTGAGATTGAAACACTTAACCCTGAATTGATCGTCATCTCCCCCGGTCCGTGCAGACCGGACGATTCTCCCATTTTATTTGAGATTATCCGGCATTTCAGGGACCGGATCCCCATCCTTGGCATCTGTCTGGGACACCAGGCTATCGGTCAGTTTTTCGGCGGTCAGGTAGTCCGGGCCAAAGCTCCTGTTCATGGGAAAACCTCTTTGATCAGACATGACGGTCAAGGTGTTTTTTTTAAGCTTGCTAATCCACTTCCAGTTACCCGTTATCATTCCTTGGCAATAGAACGTTCAGGCTTACCTCCTGACCTTATGATAACTGCCGAAACCTCTGATCAGGAAATTATGGGTTTGCGGCATAAAACTTTCCCCATTGAAAGTGTGCAATTTCATCCCGAAGCAATCTTATCGGAAAGCGGCCATGAACTTTTACAGAATGCTATTAATAATGCCCGCAAATGGCAGAACAGGATTGTTTCTCCCTGGCAAACACGTTTATTGACGCTTTCTGTTTCCCCACACCTGTTATTCAAGGCTTTTAAGAAAAGTCCAACTCCTTTTTTCCTGGACAGCGCGGAGCAATACCCTGAGCTGGGCCGCTATTCTTATCTGGGCGCCAACCCTTTTCTTATGGTAAGTGCTTACGTTGATAAGACGGTATTTTCCTGGCCGGAAAACTCAAAGGAAAAAATTTATGACAAAAGAGAAAGCTGTCTTAAAATCCTGGATTCCTTACATGCCAAATACCGGGTAAACGCTGCTGCTCCATTTCCGTTTTCCGGCGGAGCGGTAGGCTTCTTCAGTTATGACTTAAAAGACGAATTAGAACCGCAACTTCCCCGGCTTTCCCGGGATGACCTGACCCTGCCTTATTGGCGCCTGGCTTGGTATGACGGAATAGTCGTCTATGATCATCTGGAAAAAATTTATTGGCTGGCAGCATGCGGGATGATGGAAAATGGCAAGTGTTCATCTGCGCTGGCTGAGAAGCGCCTGAATCAACTGGAAGAATTTTTGCTGTCCTATAACCGGCATAATCCAAGTATCATGCCGGCAAACGAACTGCCCTCTCCTTCCCCTGAAAAGCAAAAAATCCGCCCTGCCGTCAAGAAGGCGCGTTATTTGCAGGATTTAAGGCATGTTTTGGATTTTATCTTCGCCGGGGATATCTACCAGGCCAACCTTAGCCAACGTTTCTCCCTCACTTGGCAAGGCGATTCCTGGGAACTTTATCGGCAGCTGCATGAATTAAATCCTGCTCCCTTTGCGGCATTTCTTCCTTACTCTGATTTGCATGTCCTTTGTTGTTCCCCTGAACGGTTTATCCGGATCCAAAGAGATGGCACTATCGAAACCCGCCCCATCAAAGGAACCCGCCCCCGCGGGGCTTCATCCGCAGAAGACCAGGCCCTGGCCCTGGAACTTCAGGGCAGTGCCAAGGATAATGCCGAACTGACAATGATCATTGATTTAGAGCGCAATGACCTCGGCAGGATTTGTAAAACAGGAACTGTAAAAGTGCCGGCCCTGATTGAACTGGAAAAATATCCTGCTGTTTGGCACTTGGTTTCAACGGTCAGCGGTCAATTAAGCAAAAACCTTCCTCCCAGTGAAATCCTGCGGGCCACATTCCCCGGCGGTTCAATCAGCGGCGCGCCCAAAATAAGAGCTATGCAGATAATTGAGGAACTGGAACCCTATAAGCGGGGGATTTATACCGGGAGTATTGGTTATTTAGGTTTTGATGGCGCCTGGGATTTAAATATTGTGATCAGGACAATTATACTGAAAGACGGCAGAGCCTATCTTCATGCCGGCGGCGGAATAGTAGCTGATTCCCAACCGGAAGAAGAATACGCTGAAACCCTGGTTAAAGCCCAGGCCCTTTTTACCGTCTTAGGAGGGGATTTAGATGAATAATATAATCCTTCCGGCAGATGACAGGCTATTACTCTTTGGCTATGGACTTTTTGAAACAATCTTAATTACAGCCAGGGGCCCGCTACTCCTCTCCTTACACTGGCAAAGAATGAGTTCTGGGGCCAAGCTGCTTAAGCTTTCTTTTCCGGACTATTCGACGTGGGTTCAACAAATACAAAGTTATCTGCAAACCTTATCTTCAGGACCGCCCTTTGCTTTGCGTGTAACCTTAAGCGGAGGCGCGCCTGCCCGCAATATTCCTCCCCAGATTCTGTTTGCTGATCGTTCCTTTCCCTACACAGCCTTACAGTCCGAAAATGGAATCTGCCTGCATCTTTTATCTGCCCCTCGCAATGAATATTCCCCCCTGAATAAAATTAAGTCTGCCAATTACCTCGAAAATATCCTGGCCAAAGAAGAGGCCCGGCAGAATAATGCTGACGAAGGTCTCTGGCTTAATTCCAGGAATTTTTTAGTGGAAGGAACAATGAGTAATATTTTCTTTATTTCCAAACAAGCCCTGCACACCCCTTCTTTAGCTTGCGGCTGCCTGCCGGGGACCCGGCGTTCTGTTATTCTGAATATCGCAGAAAAACTCCGGATTCCGGTGTTTGAAGACAGGTATACTCAGAAAGATTTATTCCAGGCTGATGAGGTTTTTGTCACTAATGCCCTGATGGGGATAATGCCTGTACGAAAAATTAATAATCACTTTTTCCAAGTAGCTTCCTCAGACCGCTCTGATTCATTAACCAGATTTCTGGAGCATGAATATAACCGTTTCCTGAACAATAGTTAATTTTAGGCATTAACTTGGGCAAGATGTAAAACAATTATCTTCTTAATATAATAC
>DATMXV010000404.1:0-11888 GCA_035561335.1 Desulfitobacteriaceae bacterium | reverse complement strand
ATTATATTTTACTTCAGGTATTTCATCAGGCATAATCGATATTGATGGCAATTGCTTAGTTAGTGCCTATATGCAAGATATTTGTTTAAAATTTCATCGGGCAGGTTGTCAGGCAAAGTTTCTATGCAGACAAAGTGATATGTGTTTAGCAAATTACATAAGAGAAGGTTTTGACAATATTGGACCTGAGCCATATATTTGGTATACCTGCCCAAATGGTCTAATTAATATAGCAGCTCCAGTTATTATTAATGGAGAATACTTAGCCACAATCTTACTTGGACAGTTGTTATTTGAAGAGCCGGACATAGATAAATTTCGTAAACAGGCTAATAAATATGGTTTTGATGAAGAAGAATACATAGCTGCCTTAAAAAAGGTGCCAATATATACTAAAGAAAAAGTAGAGTCATTTATACATTTATTTCTTCAGCTAGCGAACTTGGTAGCACTAATGGGGGTAACTCAGCTTCGGCTTATAGAATCCCAAAGAAAGGTATTACGAGAAAGCGAAAGTCTATTAAGTAAATCACAAAAGGTGGCCCGTATCGGCAGCTTTGTGATGGATTTAAAAACCAAAATTTGGAGAGGATCGCCTGAGCTCTACAATATTGCCGGGATTGATAAAACATATCCGCACACAGCGAAGGGTTGGAACAAGATTATTCACCCTGATTATCGCCGAAAAATTTCCGATTATTTTTTTAATGTGGAAGCTGAACAACTTTCCTATGATTGTATCTATAAAATAATCCGGGTTAATGATGGAGAGCAACGCTGGGTACATGGACTTGGGGATTTTGAATTTGATGACCAAGGGAATCCAATCCGCCTCATTGCGACAGTTCAGGACATCACCAAACGCAGAATAGCAGAGGAAGAAGTTATTTACTTAAGTTATCATGATAAATTGACAGGACTTTATAACAGAAGATTCTATGAAGAAGAAGTTAAAAGATTGGACACGGAAAGAAATCTTCCTATTTCCATAATAATCGGGGATGTCAATGGGTTAAAGCTTGTCAATGATGCTTTTGGCCACGCCAAGGGGGATGAACTTTTGCAGAAAGCAGCTGTAGCCATTCAAAGTGCCTGCCGGGCGGATGACATAGTTGCCCGCTGGGGCGGAGATGAATTTGTTATTCTTTTGCCCAAAACGAAATCAGAAGAAGCAGAAAGAATAATAAATAGAATCAAACAACAGTATGCCAATCAACAAGTCAATTCTTTGAGCATCAGTATCTCCTTTGGCTGGGCCACAAAGAATAAAATTGATGAAGATATCCAAAAAGTCCTCAAACGTGCTGAAGATCATATGTATAAACATAAAACTGTTGAAAATGAAAGCGTAAGGAGTAATATAATCAGCACAATAATTAAAACACTCCATGAGAAAAACTCCAGAGAAGAACAACACTCTGAAAGGGTAAGTGAAATTTGTCAAAGTATAGGTAAGGCAATGGGCTTTTCAGAAATAGAAGTAAGTAAACTCAAAGTAGTTGGCCTTCTTCATGATATAGGAAAAATTGCCATCGAAGAAGGTATCCTTAATAAACCAGGAAAACTTACAGAGCAGGAATATAATGAAATAAAACGGCATCCGGAAATAGGCTATAGAATATTAACTACCTCATATGACATGCTGGAATTAGCAAATTATGTCCTTGCACATCATGAAAGATGGGACGGTACTGGTTATCCCAAAGGGATAAAAGGTGAAGCCATTCCAAGGATAGCGAGAATTATAGCTCTTGCCGACAGCTATGATGCCATGACCAGTGAACGGCCATATCGAAACAGTTTGAGTGTAGAAGAAGCGATTAAGGAAATTATCAAAAACTCAGGGATTCAGTTTGATCCTGAAATTGTAAGGATATTTTTAGAAGATGTATTGTGTATTGAAAAAGAATATTTCTTTAACTTTACGGAGTACGGAAATTTAATTGAGAAACGAAACTTACAATAAAGTGATATCAAGGCACGTCGAGACGATAATAAGGCGAATCGTTTGCTATAATAAATTAAGGTACAGATTAAGCTGAAAATATGGGGGAATGGAATAAATCGGACTTGGAAAGGAGTAACCTATGCGCCAGCCTGAAAAAATTGTGGACGGAGTTTATCTGGTCGGCGGCCAAGATTTAACCGACGTGAGAGACTGTTGTGTTTATCTGATCGACGGGGGCGGAGAGCTGGCCCTGGTCGATGCCGGCGCCGGCTTATCCGGCCGGTTGATCATGGACAATATTAAAAAACTTGGCTTCGAGCAGAAGCTCTTAAAATACGTGATTGCCACTCACGGGCATATCGACCATAGCGGCGGCCTGAGCTTTTTTCAATCCTTGGGCGCCAAGGTTGTCGCCCATGCCCGGGAACTGGACGCTATTTCCAAAGGGCTGGCCCATTTGACGGCTGAACAATACTATCGGCTCAAATATCAGCCTGTTGCAGCCGACCTGGTTCTGCAAGGGGACCGGCAGGACATTCAGATTGGGAAACTGACTCTTCACTGCCTGCATACTCCGGGTCACACTCCCGGCGGCCTTAGCCCTTATCTAGATCTTAATCAGGTTAGGGTTCTGTTTGGTCAGGATATTCATGGTCCGTTCAATACGTCCTGGGGCGCGGATTTAGACCAGTGGCAGGCTTCCATGAAAAAGCTCATTGAATTAAAGGCGGATATCCTGTGCGAGGGGCACTTTGGGATCTATCGGCCGGCGGTTAAAGTTCAGAAGTATATTGAGCATTATCTGGACCAGTACTTCGATTAGCGGCAGAGAGGAGGGTACTTAAGAGTTATGAAAATAAAGAGAATTTCTGTGTTCATTTTTATTATAGTTTTAAGTTTAACATCATATTCTTGCGCAAAAAAGAATTCTTCTGATCCTGCAGCTCCCCAAAATCCTGCCGCTTCACAAACAGATATCAATAAAGAAGGAAAGATTGACTCAGGGTTACTGCTGGGATTAAGTGCCGCCGAAAAGGATTCCAATAACAGAGTCAGTTCATACAGAACCTTATGGATTGCCCCTCAGGACGGTAGTATAAAAGTAGCCGAAACCCCAAAAATTATCGTTCCTTACGGCCAGGATTGGTGGATAATTGAAAGAACACAATATAGTGATGAAAAGCAGCCGGAATATGCTTCAAACTCGAGTGCAAAAAACACTATTGTAATTAATGATCTGATATCATACCCGGCAAATAAAAGCTATTCAAACAGTGAAAGTATCAGAAAATATGCCCAGGTACTCTTGCCTGATTATCAGGCGGTAGAAGAAGACAGGAAAATAGTATTCGTTGGCAATAAATATGTTTCCATCTTATCAGATTTTTATTACAACACCGGAGGAACTTTAAAACCATATTTCAGAGATGCCTATGTTGTTGAGATAAACACAATAAACAGAAATTTTGCTTATGTAGATCCAGAGGCCAGTTTATGTCCCGGCAGTTCCGATATAAAAGAGTTAAAGAAAATAGCAGCACCCAATATTATTGGAAACGAGGTTTCAAGCTATATAGAGAAATATAAGAATACAAATATTGACGAAAATGAACAGGGTTTGTACGGCAGTTCCCCTGAAATTAAGAATACCAGCGATGAATATGGCTGGTCGATAGTAAGAAAAGATAGCAGATGGGTTCCGCAGATTGCCAAAAAATGGAGTTTCAGTAATGCCTCAACTTATTCGGAAGGACTCACTTTATATGATCTGCCTTTAAGCATACCAAAATCTATAACATCCTTTAATGACTTATATCCGGATTGGAACAGCATAAAAAAGAGTATACCTGAAGCTTTTGATGCTGTTTCCTCGCCAACTAAGGATATGCTTGCAGTATTAACTTCAGATAAGCTGCTGATTTATGCTAACCCTTTGGAGGATATGTCAGAGCCGGAATTATCTTTGAAACTGAATAATGAAAGTTTAATAATGGCACAATGGGCTACCGGTGAGTATGTTCAGAAATGGAATGCAGAACTGTCAGGCATATTAAAATAGTCCAACTTAGAAAAGCACCTAATAAAGTTCTCGCAGTGCTTCCCGGAGATCGCTTATGAATCCATCAACATAATTAATAGTGACCTCTCCCATTATACAAACCTGCGCCCAATTTCTTTCAATGAGATAATCACTGTTAAAACTTAACAGATAATTCCTTTTCTCCATTGCCAGCCCAAAATCTTTCGAGCTGATATTCCCGGGAAGCGCAAAGGTAAGCACAGCCGGAGATGCATTCTGCTCCGGATTGATCAGGTTAAGCTCCAGGGAATTCAATTCCTTTCTCAGATAAGATGAAACCTCAGCTATTCCGGCAAACTTATTATTGGCGAGCAGGAGTTCCAATGCCTTTTTCAGACTATAAACCAAATTAGACGGGATAGTAAATGGGATACCGTTTTTTAATCGATAGTAGCCAAGGTCAAGATAAAGCGGGATCCGATCGGAAACAGCAGGAGCATGATGGTAAAAAACCATGGATAGTCCCGGATAACTGCCGATTCCCTTTCCGCTTGTACAGGTTGCCAGGTATACACCTGACAAATTGATAGGTACAGTCGCTACAGAACCTATGCAGTCCAGGCATAGCTTGATTTTTCGTTCAGAACAAATCTCCTTCAACATGTTTAAATCATTGAGTATCCCAGTAGAAGTCTCACAGTGCGTCAACCATAACCATGTTATTTCCTTATCCTGCTTATCCAAAAAGTCAACTATATCATCGTATGTAAAAACTCCGCCCCAGTCTTTTCTCAAAACCACAAAGTCAAGGCTATGCCTTTGGGCAATTTTTTCGAGTCTTTCAGCAAATTCACCGGCTGAAAGGATTACCCCATACCCTCCAATACCGGTAAGTTGCCCGGCGACAACTTCATTGGCGAGAGTTCCTGAGCCGGTAAAAATTTCGACCTCGCTGGAATTTAAAAATTTACAAAGTAATTTTTTTGTAGTAAGGAAGTCTTTTTTAAAAATTTCGTCCCTATGGGAAACAGCGGGTTTGGCGAACTCTTTTTTCACTTCTTTATGGATTTCAACTGGTCCCGGCAATAAATTAACAATCTTTGCGGTTATATTCCCTTCCGTCTCTTCAAGCAATTTACCGATGCCCTTTTTCAGCAGATCGACTGTTATGAACATAGGCTGATAGTAGGCCCCTTCCTTTCCAACCAAATGGTAGAAAGGCTTAAAGCCTATATGCTCATATAACCTCGTTTGCCGGGTTGTTCCAGAAATTATCGCATAATTGTAGTTATTCTCCAGTCCATATTTAACAAGCCTTTTAAGCAAGCCATAAAAAACATATCCTTTTCGATAGGCCTTCCCGACTGAAAGCAGTCTAATTTCACAAATTCGCTTATTATCCGGCAGATATGAATCAAGATCCGGTATCTTTTGATCAAGTGAAAAGGGTCTTCTTGCCCTTATAGCAACCATCCCGGCAAGAATATCCCCATCTAAGGCGATTATATAAGTATTTTCATTGTGAAACTTATCAACAAGACAACCTTCGGCATTCTTTTCATGTTGCGGAATCTCTTCGACGAATGTTTTGTAGTTCAGTTTATGTACCTGATCAAGTTCAGTTTTACGGTCAGCGATTTTAAATACATAGTCGTTATTAATGTACAAAAACTATCCCTCCAGGAAGCTAGTTTTTAGGCTTTAAAAAATCATGGATGTTTTCTCTGTGTCTTAGGATGATAATAAGAGCAAATACCGTCATGGCCAAAACCTCGTGAGAGGCATAACCTCTGAAATATAGAATCGCCGGAAGCAGTATCAGTGATGCCAAGCCGCTTATTGTAAACCTCCTGGTTAAGATGAAAAACAGGAGGAAAACCACGACAATATACAAAACATAGATATAGTCATAAAATGCAAGAGCACCCAAAAAAGCGGCCATTCCTTTGCCACCCTTAAATTGAAGCTGAACCGGATACATATGACCTGCAATGACTGCAAGTATAGCCAGTACTAATCCTTGGTTGCTTAACTCATAGTATCTGCCAATGATAACGACAATAGCTCCTTTAAGAAAATCAATAAAAAAGACTATTATGAAGCCATCCCTGCCAAATACTCTTCCGCTATTCAAGGCCCCGGGGTTACCGGAGCCGTAGTTTCTTATGTCCATGTTTTTGAATATCTTACCGTAGTAATAAGCTCCATTTAAGCACCCGATCAAGTATGAGATTAGGGAGATTATTGCTTGTTTAAATAAGATGCTCATAGTAATGAACCCCGCTTCAGCCCGCGTAATCGGAAACCCGGAATATTTATTCATAAAAGGCCATACTGGTCTTTTTTAATTCCTCCAGGCTGAAAAGAATATCGTAAACAGTAAGGCCCTGTTTGGTTGCAAAATCATGAATAAAATTTTCAATCTCCCTCTTTTCTTTACTGTGAAACATGGCATAGAGGTTATAGGGCCAGTTCTCGTAAGCCGTCCTTTCGTAGCAATGGCTTACCAGGGAAGATTGCGCCAGGAGATTACCGGTTTCTTCCAAACGGTTTGCGGGAACCTGGAATACGGCCAGAGCATTTTGACTGTAGCCTGATTTTTGATGTCTTAAGATAGCTCCGATCCGTTTCAGGCAGCCTGCAGCCTGCAAATTCTTCAGCCTCCGGATGACTTCACTTTCCGGAATGCCGATAATCCGGCCCAGGGCTTCATAGGGATTTTCTGTCAGCGGAAGATTGCCCTGGAGTTTTTTGATCAGTTTTTGATCTATCAGGTCCATAAGATCACCTGCCTGCCATATCGAAAAATACCCTAAGCTTAAAATTGCGCCGCTTGGGAAATTCACGGAAATCTGCAAGAGCAAATTTCTCCCGCAGATTTTTCAGAAAGCTTGTCTTTTCTTCCTCCCTGCGGTAGGAAAAAGTAAACCACATATTCAGGAACCCCGATCTTCTATAATTATGAGTGACCCCTGAAAAAGAATTGATATAACGGGCTGCTTCCGGAAAGATATTTTCAGGCACATGGGCCCCGATTAAAATACTGGCATAACCCATAGCGCCGGTCTCAAAAATTCCCCCCAGACGTCTGATATAACCGGCCTTCAGCAAATTTTTGATTCTTTCCGCTACTTCCGTTCTTTCAACCCCCAAACTTTGCCCTATTATCCGATAGGGGTCTTTTTCCAGAGGCAGCCCTTCCTGCAGGCTGTTAATCAATTTCCTATCAATGGCATCCATTTTGGACCTCCTTAAAACACCAGGGGTCCTCAGCCAGATAATCTCCCTGATAATAGTAAGCTCTGGCCCGGCAGCCGCCGCAAATATTAATATCCTGGCAGCGGCCGCAAGCCCCGCCGTAATTCCGGAAATCCCGCAGCCTCTGGAGAACAGGACTGTTCAGCCAGATATCCGTAAATGTTGTCTCCCGGACATTACCGGCTTTTACCGGCAGATAGGGGCAGATATGCACTTCGCCCCGGGGCAGGATACAACAATAGGCCAGGCCGGCCAGACAGCCGCGGGTAAAGCGCAGCTGCAAACCCATCTCCCGGGCCAGCGGCAAAAACTGCGGGGCACAGGTCGGTTTTAGCTCCAGGGAAGTGTTTTTCTGGTTTTCCAGGACCTTTTTGATCATCAGAAAGTAGGCTTCCTTCTTCAGGACTTCCTCTGTCAGGGACAGAGCCCGGCCGGTCGGTACCAGAAAAAAGGGATGAAGGGCCTGGACACCCTTGTTTTCATAATAGGAAATCATTTTTTCCAGTTCAGCTTGGTTTTTTTCTGTCAGAGTAAGATTAATCTGGACTTTGAGCCCCGCCCGGAGGGCATTTTCAATCCCGCTCTGCGCCTTAGCGAAGGCCCCTTCCTCTCCTCTGAAGTTGTCGTGATATTTCCGGTCCAGACTATCCACACTAATAGCTATCCCCTGCAGACCCGCTTTTTTCAGTTCTCCGGCCAGCTCGCTGCTCAGCATAGTGCCGTTAGTCCCCAGCGCCGGAACCAGCCCCTCTTTCCGGGCTTGGGCGATCAGATCCGGGATATCTTGGCGCAGGAGGGGCTCGCCGCCACTGAAAATTAAGAGACGAAAGCCGCTCTTGCTGATTTCGCTGATCAGTTTCAAGCCCTCTGCTGTACTCAGTTCCCCCGATATATCGGCAGCAGGGCCGGAGTCCCGGTAGCAATGGCGGCAGAAGAGATTACATTTTTTAGTTGTATTCCAGGAAATCAACATGGAAAATCTCCTTTACAACCTTATTTCTTCATCTGTAAAATAGCAGGCCGGATCAGCAGCCCAAAAATCGCCTGTACTGAGGGCGCGGGCCCGGAAATTGCCGTTGCATTGCGGCAGCCAGCGGCAGGAAGCGCATCTGCCCCGCAGGTATCTCTTTCTCTCCCGCAGTTGCTGTAAGAAGGGATTTTCTTGGCCATCCCAGATTTCCGCAAAGCTGTTTTCCCGGAGATTGCCCAAAGATATATCCCTGGTGAATTGGTCTATATAAACATTGCCTTCCCAATCAACGGAGGCAATGGCTGTCCCGGAGCGATTGCCCCCGTTGATGGTGAGAAGTTTCAGGATGGCCTCAGCTTGAGTGCTGTCTTTTTCTTTCATGTATAAATACAAATAAATACCGTCACAATGGTTATCCACAGTCAAAATTTCTGTGTCAATGTGGCGGGCGCCGAAATCCAGAGTCTTTTCAATGATATAATTCAGGATTTTCCTCATCTCCGCCGGGGGCAAATCTTCGTTCTTAATCTCCGACCCCCGGCCGGAATAAACCAGATGATAAAAACAAACCCGGGGTATTTTGTTTTCTTCAAGCAGCTTAAAAACGGCGGGCAATTCCCGGGCAGTAGTCCGGCTTAAGGTAAGGCGCAAGCCGGTTTTTTGGCCGGCCCGCCGGCAGTTCTCAAACCCTGTCAGAGCCTGAGCATAAGCTCCCTGCTTCCCGCGGAAAATATCGTTAACTTCCTGCAGGCCATCCAAACTGATTCCGACATAACTAATCCCAAGTTCTCTTATTTTTTGGGCTTTTGCCCGGTCAAGCAAGGTGCCGTTTGTGGAAATGACCATACGCAGACCAAGATCTGCCCCGTACTCCAGCAGTTCAAAGATATCTTCGCGCAGCAAAGGTTCTCCGCCGGAAAAAAGGAGAACAGGAACTTTGTAGGCAAGCAATGAAGCCATGAATAGCTTGGCTTCCGCCGTAGTAAGTTCTCCCGCGGCAGCGGTAAAGGTGGCTCGGGCATAGCAGTGGCGGCATTTCAGGTTGCATTTCCGCGTACAGTTCCAGACGACGACCGGGCCGCTGCCGGCTAAAGCCCCTCGGGCTTGGCCCTGGGCTTTGGGATCATAGCGGAGACTGTCTCCATAATACCCCTGTCCCAAAAGCAATTTGGAAAAACTGATCATAACAACCTCCGCAAAAAGATGTGACAGTAAAACGATGTCCCGGCTTCAAAAGTTTCCTTGTTTTAAAACATTTCTGGAGCTTTACATCGGCAGAAAAGTGATGGGGCAGCAGGTGTGCGGCCCCAACAATATTTCCCGTCCCTGGCCAGAGGCCGGACCGGCTTTCAGACAGTATCTGATTTTAATTTCCTTTTGAACCACTTGGCAGTTCAATTAATAGTCTTCAAAGTCATTATACTGCGTTTCAGGCAAGGTCAAAACGATCGGCATTCATTATTTTATTCCAAGCCGATACGAAGTCATTTACGAACTTAAGCTCAGAGTCGTTATCTGCATAGACTTCCGCGACGGCCCGGAGTTGGGAGTTTGAACCGAAGATGAGATCAACCCGGGTGCCGGTCCACTTAAGTTCGCCCGTCGCGCGGTCACGTCCCTCGAATACGTTTTCGTCTTCAGAGGTTGCCTTCCAGGTCGTGCCCATATCGAGAAGATTCACAAAAAAGTCATTGGTGAGGGTCTCCGGTCTCTTGGTGAAGACACCGTGCTGAGACTGGCCGTAATTGACATTCAAGACGCGTAGGCCGCCAACCAGAACCGTCATTTCCGGAGCGGTTAATGTCAGCAGTTGAGCACGGTCAAGCAGCAATTCCTCTGCCGATACGGAGTATTCAGTTTTCAGGTAGTTGCGGAACCCATCTGCTTTGGGTTCGAGCACTGCGAACGAGTTCCCGTCGGTCTGCTCCTGCGTTGCATCCGTACGTCCCGGCTTAAAGGGAACGGACAGATTGTAACCGGCATTCTTCGCAGCCTGCTCGATAGCCGCACATCCGCCCAGAACGATCAAGTCGGCGAGAGAAACCTGCTTTTGGCCTGACTGGGCACTGTTGAACTCTGTTTGGATTTTTTCAAGGACCTGCAGCACAGCATTCAGTTGAGCCGGCTGGTTGACTGCCCAATCCTTCTGCGGCGCCAAACGGATGCGCGCCCCGTTTGCCCCGCCGCGTTTATCGGAGCCGCGGAACGTGGAGGCCGCTGCCCAGGCTGTTGAGACAAGCTGGGAGACGGACAGGCCGGAGGCAATGATTCTGCCCTTGAGGTCTGTGCTATCCTGTTCATTAATCAATTCATAATCGACTGCGGGCACCGGGTCCTGCCAGATCAGTTCCTCCGCAGGGACCTCCGGACCGAGATAGCGTGCACGCGGACCCATATCGCGGTGGGTCAGCTTAAACCAGGCACGGGCGAAAGCGTCCGCGAATTCCTCAGGGTTTTGCTGGTAGCGCCGCGCAATCGGTCCATAGACCGGGTCGAAGCGCAGGGAGAGGTCTGCTGTGGTCATCATCGGCCGGTGTTTCTTTGACGGGTCGTGCGCGTCAACCACCATGTCCTCTTCGGCTACGTCCTTGGCCAGCCACTGATGCGCGCCGGCCGGGCTCTTGACCAGTTCCCACTCGTATTTGAACAGCACGTTCAGATAGCCCATGTCCCATTTGGTCGGGTTCGGCTTCCAGGCGCCCTCGATACCGCTGCCGATTGTATCGCCGCCTTTGCCGCTGCCGAAGCTGCTCTTCCAGCCGAGGCCCTGTTCCTCGATGCCGGCGGCCTCAGGTTCCGGACCGACAAGGGCCGGATCGCCCGCGCCATGACACTTGCCGAAAGTGTGCCCGCCGGCCACGAGGGCGACGGTCTCTTCATCGTTCATGGCCATCCGGGCGAAGGTCTCGCGAACATCACGGCCGGAGGCGACCGGATCAGGGTTGCCGTTCGGACCTTCCGGGTTCACATAAATTAGTCCCATCTGCACGGCGGCGAGAGGATTATCGAGCTCCCGGTCGCCGGAGTAGCGTTTATCGCCAAGCCACTCGCTCTCAGCCCCCCAGTATATGTCTTCTTCCGGCTCCCATACATCCTCGCGCCCGCCGCCAAAACCGAAGGTTTTGAGTCCCATCGACTCGATGGCGCAGTTGCCGGCGAGGATCATCAGGTCCGCCCAGGAAATTTTCTTACCGTATTTCTGCTTGATCGGCCAGAGCAGGCGGCGCGCCTTGTCAAGGTTCACGTTGTCGGGCCAACTGTTGAGAGGCGCAAAGCGTTGGGTCCCGCTCCCTGCGCCGCCACGACCGTCGCCTGTACGGTACGTGCCTGCGCTGTGCCAGGCCATCCGGATGAAGAGCGGTCCGTAGTGGCCATAATCGGCCGGCCACCAATCCTGCGAGTCGGTCATCAATGCATATAGGTCTTTTTTCAGGGACGCCAGGTCAAGTTTCTTGAATTCTTCAGCATAGTTGAATTCCGAGCCCATGGGGTTACTCAAAGGGGAGTTCTGATGAAGAATCTTGAGGTTCAACTGGTTTGGCCACCAGTCCCTGTTCGAAGTGCCACCGCCTGCAGTAGCATTTTTCATTCTGCCCGTTACGGGACATTTTCCTTTTTTTGGCATAAATTTTTCCTCCTCTCAATCATTGTTATTTATATTTAAAAGGCATCTCGGACAAATACCTTTGAAA